>JAWWPL010000008.1:0-6798 GCA_033850605.1 Blastocatellia bacterium
TTTTGATTTTACCGAAATCGTTCCGTCATGGTCTTCTATGGCTTTCTTAACAATCGCCAGGCCGAGACCGGTGCCCGTCTCTTTGGTTGAATAGTACGGCTCGAACACTTTCGAGATGTCTTCCGGAGCGATGCCCCGGCCGCTGTCGGTGACTTCCATTCGTGCCCGGTGGCCGTCGTCTACAATTGATAGAGCAACGGATAGCTTACCACCACTGCCGTCCATCGCCTGGAATCCATTAATAATCAAATTAATCAGAGCAGAGCGCAACACTTCAGCATCGGCTATTACCGGCGGGACTTCGCCCTGTCTGACAACACTCGTTGCGACGTTGCTTTCCGCCGCCTGAACTTCAAAGATGCGCATCGCGTCAGTGGCCGCCTCGTATAAATCGACGGGCCTGGGATCGAGTTTCGCAGGTCGCGAATAGTTAAGGAACTCTGTGATTCGGCTGTTGATGCGAGCCACTTCCAGCTTCAGTTGCTTAGTCAGACTGTTAAATTTTTCCTGCTTCTCTGGATCTGTCGGGGCGAAAGCCGCCCTTAAATGATCGAGGGTTAGATTGATGTAGTTCAGCGGATTCCTGATTTCATGGGCGATCGCTGATGCGAGCCTGCTGACAACAACCGCTTTCTCAGCATTGTAGAGTTTGGCCTCGAGTTCGCGCGTACGACCGAGCTTGATAGTCATTTCATTGAATAGCTCGGTGAGTTCTCCCATTTCGTCGTGGCGTCCGCTGGTGGGAACGTGAAAAGAAAAGTCGCCGCCCGCGATGCGACGAGCGCCGATCGACAGATCCTTGATCGGACGCGTGAATCGCCAGACTACGATTCCCGTCAAGAAAGTCGTCACGAGCAATACAGCAAGCGTGTAAAGAAGTGACCGCCGAGCCTGCCGCCTGAAGATTGTCATTAAACTGTTTTCAGATCCCAGCACGACGATCACATAGCGCCAGCCGCTCGTTGTCTTAACCGGAAAATAGAACGCCTCTGCAGTAGACTGGTGACCAATTGTCATCCCCTCGGGTAACGGCGTGTCTTCTGAAGGAACCTCAACGGCGCTTTTCAAAGGCGGCAGCGAGATATCTTTAACCTTCACATAACGAATGGATTTATCGGAGTTCCACTGGGGGATTTGATTTATGTCCAGGCTATCCTGGATGTTTCCCTGTTCGTCAACGATCAGGACATTCTTGACTCGGTCAGCTTGTGCGCCAAGCAATGGTTGCTGGGCCCGGTCGCGCAGCTGCACCAGATACAAGCCGCTGGAAATACTGTTCACGCCGAGCCCTACCCCCGCCATGATCGTTCGCTGTTGCTCGACGATGAACTGGGTGTTGCTTCGTACTGAACGCAGATTAACGTAGTACTGGACGCTGAGGGTAAGCATCAAAAGCGCTGCCAATAAGAGCAGCAGCCGCACGCGGAAGCTGTTAAGCAATCTCGACAAGTCCTTTGGACGCCAGCAAAACCCGGGCCTAACATCTTATCAGTCCGATGTCAGTGCGCTTAAATTCGGGTTGCCGTTTCCTTACGCCGATGTTATAGTTGGCCCGGCCTCAAAGCAAATTCCCCGAGGCTGCCCGCGGGAACAAATCCCGTCTCACGTTACGGCTGGCGGCGGAAATGGAACTTGGGAGTCTAGTTGTACGAAGGTTAGCGCCGTTTACGGCTTCTAAAGATTACTAGGACGAACGCGCACGTCGCCCCTCGACGCGCAAAGCAGCGAAAGTTTCAATCAGTTCCGCTTCAATCATTTGCGATAGTATTTCTTCAATGAGGGAGTTGCCGATGAAATTTAAGAGTTCCCCCAAGGTCGCACGCGTTGTATTCAGCCTCTTCATCCTCTTTGCACTAATTAGTTCAATTACAGTCGAAACGGCCGCGCGCGGAAGGCATCCGCGAGGCCGTGCTGCGCGCAAAGCAGTCGCGCGTGGTGGCAAGTTATCGAAGCGGGAGCGCCGTGAGCTAGCGCGCTCGGGCCGCCGTAGTGGCCGGGTGCGTTTATCTAAACGTGAAATGCGCGCCGAACGGCAGCGAGATGCTCGCGACCAGGCCGCGTACATTGCCAAATTGGAAAAGCGAGCCGGTCATAAGCTGAGCAAGCGCGAACGGGCCGCAGAGACGCGCCGCTTTGGATCCAAGCACCGGCGGGAAATGGAAGAGGCACGCCGCCGCGCGGAAGCTGCGCGTCAGGCAGCGATTGCCAGGCAGCGCGCCATCGACGAGGGAATGCGTAACGAAGCGGCAGCCAACATCGCCAAAGACAATACCACCGGCGAAGATCTGGAAGTACGCAACGCCGCGGTGGCAGCTCTTGGTCATCATGCCGGCACCGTGGTCGTGATGGATCCGAAGTCGGGACGCATCTACACGGTCGTGAATCAGGATTGGGCGCTTCGTCGTGGGTTCAAGCCCTGCTCCACTATTAAACTGGTGACTGGCGTTGCCGGCTTGTGCGAGAAGGTTATTCAGCCTATCGAGACCGTCAGCGACGGCAGTAATTATCGAATTGATCTGACCGACGCGCTCGCCTACTCAAATAATCAGTACTTCCAGCACGTGGGTGGCCAGGTTGGTTTCGACAAAATGGTCTCTTACGCTCGCGAGCTGGGGCTGGGCGAAAAGACCGGCATCAATTATGTGAACGAGTCTCCGGGGAGGGTACCGCTATTCAAATCGGGGTACGCGGTGAACCATATGAGTTCCCACGGAGACGATTTCGAGGTTACCGCGATTCAGTTGGCGGCGCTGGTTTCAGCCATGTCGAACGGCGGCAAGTTGCTCATCCCGCACGTACCACGCACGGTCGAAGAAAACTCGAGCTTCAAGACGGAGCTGCGCCGCAAGATCAACGTCGAAAATGAAGCCTGGAAGCGCATGGTTCCGGGAATGATCGGCGCGGTTAATTATGGTTCAGGAAAGAAAGCTTACCGTCCCGACCAAACAGTCGCCGGAAAGACCGGGACCTGTATTGGCCAGGGATCGTGGCTAGGCCTGTTCACGTCCTACGCACCGGTTGTGAATCCGCGTTTGGCGGTGGTCGTGATCACGCGTGGGGCTGACGCTCACGGGCATCTTCCCGCCGCCGTCGCCGGCAATATCTATCGCGCGCTTAGCCAGCGGTTCGGTACCCAGATCAATTTCCAAATTGCCGAGGGCCCGGATGACGAAGCGACTCCAAATGGTAATCGCGACAAGAAAGCCAACGCTCTGAACGAAGAGGCTAAGGAAACGAAGGCGGCTACCGAAGCTGAAGAGAACAGCGAACCGGCTGCCGACACGGCAAACACTGGAACCAATCCCAGCGTAAATAGTTCGCCGGCAACTGAGAAGAGCAAGGTGAAGACGACTTCAATGCCGATCGAAGACAAGCCGAAAACTCCAGCCAAGGCTCCAGCCAAGGCTCCGGCCAAGACTGGGTCTAAAGACGCTAATGATGACCGGCCGCGGCGTATTCAACCCAACCAATAGCGAACTGGGATAATTGCCCAACGCCCGGTTTTGCGACAAAAACCCGCAATGCCGAACGCTCGTGATTTCTTGCGAGCGTTCGGCATTTTTGCTGCGATGGTGCGACGTTGGGGAGCTGATCGGATTAAGGCTTGACACATCGCGCTGGTTGCCTGATTATTGCCGTTTCGTTTGTGGCATTTATCTAGTCGTGCGCCGTTAGCCTTGCCGGGATGGGTGGTTCTGAACAACGAGCGGCGCGCCAATTGCATCTTAAGCTCGCAAGTACCGCGCAACGTGACAAAGAGGTTGCTCGAAGAAAAATAGTAAAAGAAATCCATCGGAGGCTCGAGGCAAACCAATGAAACGAACAATAATATTATCCACCGTGACTGTCATGTTGGCAGTATTCGCTGTGCCCGTGTTGGCCCAAACGAAAGAGTGCAATGACGAGAATAAGGCCGCCTGGTATGACACTTTTCTCAAAAACTACAAGGGCGAACCACCGCAACAAAAGATTGCCTACGATGCCGCTAAGCTGTACCTGACTTCCTGCCCGCCAGATCCGGCAGACAAGATCGCGGACTTTATGAAAAACAAGTTCGTCGTTCCCTATGAAGCGATGACGGCAGGCCAGACGGTGAAGAAACAGTTTGACGACGCTTTTAAAGCGAAGAACTACGCGGACGAGATCAAACTCGGCAAGCAGATCGTGGCGACCGAACCGGACAACTCGACGGTGTACATTATGATGGGTGTGACCGGCCTGGGCGACGAATCACTGATTAGCGATGCGGCGCAGTATGCCCGGAAGGCAATTGAGTTGGTCGAAACCGGAAAACCTTTCGCTCCCTACGACTCAAAGGACAAGGCGTTGGCGGCTCTTAACTATGTAATAGCCAAGTCCCTTCTGAAGACATCGCCGGCAGAGGCAATTCCCTACTTGATAAAAGCTGCCAAGTATGACAGCGACCTGAAAAAGAACCCACAGGTCTACGCTGAATTGGCTGGTGCATACGGCGAAGGACCAATCGCCAAGCTTTCGGAGGAATACAAAGCGAAATACACAACCGAGACTCCAGAAAGTAAACTGGCGCTGGCGAATATAAACCAATTGATTGACCGTCAGATTGACGCGTTGGCACGGGCCGCTGCGCTCACTTCCGATGCGGCGAACAAGAAGGCGGTCATGGATGTGCTTACCGGCCTTTATACGGATCGCAATAAGTCTGCTGCGGGCCTCAACGAAATGATTGCCGGGATTTTGACGAAGCCCATCCCGGAGGTGCCGACACCCCTCACTTCGCTGCCGAGTACGCCGACGTCAACCCCAGCTACCAGTGGATCTCCAACCAGTGGAGCCGCGCCGGCCAGTGGGGCCTCGTCGAACGGAGCAACCGGCAGCGCGAACAAGACAGGTAGCAGTGGCGCTTCGAACGCCGGCCAAAACAAGACAGGTTCGGTGACGGCCAGCGGAACAGTCACTGCGAAGCCGGCCGCCAGTCCGACGCCGGGCAAAAAGCCGCGTGCAAATCATCGCCGCGGATAATTCGGAACTCAATGGGACCTGCCGCAGAACCCATCGCGAGCGCTTTGAATTTTGACGCCGGATGCACCGTCACTTCGACGCTGCATCCGGCGTTTTGATAAGATGAGCTTTCGTGAAAACTTTCGACCTGCAAAAACCGACAGAGCTCGAGGAAATCCTCGGCTATCAATTCCAGAGTGACGCCTTGCTGGCGCAGGCGATGACCCATCGCTCCTGGGCCCACGAACAAGTCTCGCCGCGCGCGCAACACGATGCACGCAACCTGCACAACGAGGCCCTGGAATTTCTTGGAGACTCTGTTCTTGGCCTGATCGTCGCGGATTATCTTTTCAAAGCATATCCCGGAGCCAGCGAAGGCGAATTGTCGCGCATGAAGCACCGTTTGGTCAGCGAGCCGACCCTGGCAAAGGCGTCGACGCGCTTGAGGCTGGGAGAATTTGTGCGATTTGGCCGTGGGGAAGAGAAGAGCGGAGGCCGCAGTAAGCACGCGCTGTTGGCGGATGTTTTCGAAGCGGTGACGGGAGCCATTTTTCTTGATGGTGGACTGGAAGCGGGCAGGGATTTCGTCGTGCTGGCGCTCGGCCCGGAACTTCGTGCGGCTGATCCGATCGCCGCCGCCGCGGCCGATCCCAAAACGACTTTGCAGGAGAAGCTACAGGCAATTCGCCAACCGGGACCGCAGTACACCGTAATTGAAACTCTGGGTCCGCCTCACCGGCGGATGTTCCATGTCGAGCTCAAGTGGAGCGGCGGCGCCACCCGCGGTGAAGGTCCAACCATAAAGACCGCCGAGGCCGCCGCGGCTCAGGCCGCTTTGAAACAAATGGAAGGCGAGTAGTCCCGATCTAAAGCCGGCTTGACCGTTAAGCTTGCCAACCTCTACGATGTCCTCAATGAACGAGTCAACCGTCACGACCGAAGAAAAAACAACTGAGAAGCCCAGCGCGTTTTCTTCTCGCCCGGTCAGATCCAATGGTCGTGAAGTCGACACAAAGGTCGAAGCCGAACCGGTGGGGCCGCCCAGAAGCGTTATCCGCGAATACTTTGAATCCGCGGTAGTCACGGTGATCATGGCTTTGTTCGGGATGACGTTCATCGTCCAGGCGGTCAAGGTCCCCACCGGCTCAATGCAGAACACGATCGAGGTCGGCGATCATCTGCTGGTAAACAAATTCATTTTCGCACCCGGTCCCCGCTTGCCGCTCCTGCCTCAGCGCGAAATCAAGCGCGGCGACATCATCGTTTTCAAGTATCCGGGCAATCCTTTTAATCCCGACCGCGACCGGGACGACGATAACATTCCCTACAAAGTTAATTATGTAAAGCGGGTGATTGGCCTGCCTGGCGATGTCGTCGAGGTGAAAGGACTGCGCGTTTTCGTTAATGGCCAACCGTTGCCGGAACATATAATCGTTGCGAAGAACGTCAACGATAAGGCCCCTTTGGAAATCGTTGAGGATACTCCGCGACAAGGGAACGAATTGTATGACGTCTACTACTTTGCTGATAAAGTAGAGGCCGCGCGTCGGGGCCAGGACGTTAGTTTCAGTCCCGATTTTCACTTTGCGATTAATGGAAAGCCGGCAAAGGTCCCCGATAACTCTTACTTTGTAATGGGCGACGATCGCGATAATAGTCTCGATAGCCGCGCCTGGGGCTACGTCCCGCGCGAGCTGGTCATTGGACGGGCCATGTTCGTCTACTGGTCGTACGACGAAACCAAACCATTCGGCAATCCCCTCGATTTCTTTAGCAACACGCGCTGGCGCCGCACAGGCACCATGGTGAAATAGTATT
>JAWWPL010000015.1:0-7149 GCA_033850605.1 Blastocatellia bacterium
TATGCGCTGAGGTTGCGCCCGTCTGTTCATACAGTTCGAGCGCGCGGCCGTGAAATGAAATCACCGGCGCGCCCGACTCCTTTGACGACACTTCCACGTCCTGCCAGCCGATACCGCCGCTCCAGCCTGTCTGTAAAGCCTTCAGCGCCGCTTCTTTTGCCGCAAAGCGCGCGGCATAATGTTGCGCGGCCACGGCGCCGCGCGAGTCACAATAGGCCCGCTCGGCGGCGGTGAACACACGTTCAGCGAATCGCGGGGTGCGTTCGATGGTTTCCCGCACGCGCTTAACTTCGATAATGTCTATGCCGATCGAAATGATCACAGATGAAGATGAACTAAAGCGCCTCGGCGCACTTCAGGACTCCGGGTTCTATTGGCGCGAGCGCGATTCAGTGCGTGCTCTCGTTTGCGCGCCGCTGGAGCAAGACGGTTTCACGAATGCTTTTTCAACCCGGCTTGGCGGCGTCAGTCCGATGCCGGAGGCTGCGCTTAACCTGGCCGGCTTTAACGAAGACGACGCGGAAAATATCTATGAAAACCGCCGCCGTTTTCTCCAACTATTCGAGGGCGACTGGACACTGGCCGGATGTTGGCAGATTCACAGCGCCGACGTGCGCATCGTTCATAACCAATTGGAAGCGCAATCAAAACCCGGCGTGCTGGGCGACGACGTTTACTGTGACGCGCTGGTCAGCGGCGCTCCCAAGATTTTGCTGGCCGTCAAAACCGCCGACTGCGTACCCGTGCTCCTGGGAGATCCCGAGACAGGTGCGTTTGCCGCCGTGCATGCCGGCTGGCGCGGCACTTCAGAGTCGATTGTTATCAAAGCCGTCGCGCAACTGCAAAGCGAGTACGGCGCGCATCCGGAAAATCTGCGAGCGGCCATCGGGCCGGCGGCGAATACCTGCTGTTATGAAGTTGGCAGCGACGTCATCGAAAAATTCAAAGAACGCTTTCCACACTCGGAACATTTATTTACGCCGACGAGCGCGGGGCATGCCCGGATTGATCTACAAACAGCGAATAGAGATCAATTAAACGCCGCCGGTGTTCTACCGGAAAGAATTCACGTCGCGCGTTTCTGTACCATGGACCGCAACGATCTGTTCTTTTCCTATCGCCGCGAGAAAAGTGTGCAGGGGCGTGTTGGCCGCTTGATGTCTGTCATCGGCAGACGGGCGTAAGAATTAAACCAAAGGACGCTGAGTCTCGCGCAAAGGAATTTTTCTGTGTCGTATGCGAACTTTAGGTTAAGTGTTTTCTAAAACTCTCACGCCTTCATCGCCTTCTGATAAGCCGCGGCGACCACAGCAGTGTCAAAGTGCTCTCTGAAGCCCGTAATCTTCCCTTTGCGAATAGTAAAGACGTGAACAAAGCTGCTGGCATATTCTCGGCCGGTCTCCTTCACCCGCCATTTGTAATGACCGAGCGAAACAACCTTGTCTCCCTGCGCTAAGGATTCAATTGGCTCGAATTCGAGCACATCCTGATCTCTCGCAAGCGTTTCGAAAAATTCTCTGACGCCATCGCGGCCCGTCCGTTTACCCGCCAGAGGTACGCCTTCGATCTCAGGCAGTTCCCAGGTAACGTTGTCAGACACTTGATCGAGCAGGGCCCGAATGTTACCGGTATTGAAGTTGTTGTATGCCTGCTGGACTGTTTCAGCGTTCTCTTGTTCGTTCATGATGTACCCCCTCTATTTCTATCTGAGATGTCATCCCTGCGGTGTCTATGTGCCGACGCCGTCGCTGGCTACCGTCGTCAGCCCAGGCCGAGTGTGCCGCCGCGTTGATTAAAGTCTGGAGGCGGCGGTGGTTCGGGCAAGGGACCGCCAGAGCCCGTAACTACGAGTGTCCCTGCCATCTGATCGTGCAGAGCCTGATGCTTTTCGGTAAACGCCACCATGATAAAGCCGACGAGACATATCAGACTCGAAATTATTTTGCCAAAGTGCCGGCCCGTAGCCTTGCCAAAACTTATCCGATTTCCGTCCAAGTCTGTTACTCTCAAACCTATTAGTTTCTTGCCCACAGTGCCCTGCCAGGAAGAACTCTCCAACAGACTTGAGTAAAGCCAAGTGGCAAAGATTGACAAAAGGTTGAGGGCCATATTAACCGCTTGAATCAAAAACAACGGTCGCTTCCTCACCACTATCAACGCTGGCTGCCAGGGCCATTCCGATGACCAAACCGAGCGGGACAAAAACCAAACCCACAATGATGCTGTCGATCAAATATGCCGCGAAACGGAGCCAAAAACCCGCATACACCGGAGTTTGAAAAGACTGAAACATGGATGTTCGCTTTCAGTCTGAGTCTCCACTAGCGTCTGCCCCCAAAGACCCAGCCGTTAGCTCGCTTCACGGAATCGTTTGGTCCAGCGACCCCGATTTTCATATCGACGTCCTGGTTCTTTGGTGGAAAACAAACTTCATCATTGCAGCTCTGATAACGCAAGCGCGTCTTCAAGACAAGTTCGCCGCCCTGGTAGTTGGCGGGCACAGTGACGTTAAAGCGTAGGACGGCGCGACCTTCGTAAACCGCCAGCGGTTCGTTGTTCCCGGCCTTGAGCTTGCGCACGATCGCCCTGGGATAGCTTATGGGCCCAACCGTAACGCCGCGCGGCGCTTCGATCTTCAACGCCGTCGGAATCGCGTACTTACCGAGTGGCCGGTTAGCGTTAACGTGATAGCCGCCCGGGATGTCGATGACGATAGCCGCCTGCAGCATGCGTCCCCGTTGGGCTCGATCATTCGCGTAATAACCGTTGACGCCGATGTTGGGCTGCGGCACGGGCGCGGCGCGAAAGTTTGCCGGTAGAGCAATCAACACGCCCAACAGCGCAACGATAAGAGTTCGATGGATCAGTTTTGTTTTCATTTCGGTTTCGATGAAGTCATCAGAGTTTTGACTGCTTGCGATTTTACCTTGCCGCCAGTGAAATCGAAAATATGACGGGTCCTTTGTAGCATCTTAGACGCCAGGAGGAGGTAAGTACCGGGAGCGATAGCGACCGGGTCTCAACCCACGAGACGATCGAAACCCAGGACGTTAACCCGGTCGATACCGCTCCCGGTACTGACCTCATCACAAGCCCGGCCGTCAGCAACGGTACCTTAAGCTCTTGTCATCTGAAGCGGTGTGGTTTGTGCGGCCAACTGTCCACACGCCGCCAGAATGTCGCGCCCTCGCGGCTGTCTGACGAACGCGCGGACGCCCTTCGACTCTAAGATCTCGCGAAACAATTCCACCCGTTCGGGAGGCGAAGGCTGATACGGCAAGGGGTCCGCAGGATTATGCGGAATCAAATTTACCTTGGCGCGCAGCTCGTGGCGATTCAACAGGTTAGCCAGCTGGCGCGCGTGTTCGTCGGAATCATTTACCCCGGCGAGCATTACATATTCAAAAGTAAACCGTTCGCTGGGCTTCAAAGATTTTTCGAATTCCTTGCATGCTGAAAGCAACTCTCGCAATGGCCACTTCTTATTGATGGGCATTAGCTGGTCACGCAATTCATCAGTCGACGCCGCCAGCGAAACCGCCAGATGCGGTCGGACGGGAATCGTTGCCAGCTCTCTAATCCGCGGGACGATACCCGCTGTTGAGACTGTCACTCTATTAGCCACGATATGCAGGCCACCGGGGTCGGACATGATGCGAATGGCTTTCAGCAACTCTTCAAAGTTCAGAAAAGGTTCGCCGGCGCCCATGCCGACCAGGTTGGTGCCACGCGGAGGCTTGACTGAAACGCCGTAAGCGTCGTTCAAAGCGAAAATGATCTGTTCGACAATCTCGGCGGCGGTGAGGCTGCGCAGGAGACCCAGCTGGGCCGTCAAGCAAAATGTGCATTGCAGCGGACAACCGGACTGCGAAGAAAAGCAGATCGTGTCCCGCTTCTCTTCCGGAATAAAAACGGTCTCGACCGGCAAATTGTCGCGCGTCTTAAATAGATAGCGTCGCGTGCCGTCCGTCGACAGGTAACGCGACTCGAGCGTCAGGGTCGAGGCCACGGCGTGTTCACTGAGCTTCGCGCGTAGATCTTTCGGCAGGTCAGTCATTTCGGCAAATGACCGCAGCCGCCGCTGATGAAGTCCGGCAAAGATCTGATGCGCGCGATAGGCAGGCTCGCCGAGCGATTCAACAACCTCGGTCAGCTCTGCCTGCGATAAACCTGCGAGATGTAACGGTTGCATTGGTTGGCGTAAATTCTAACACTCAGTTGCGAGGCGGGGTTAGTTGGCGCCTCTAGTTTGAAAGGTTCAATCCAGGGCAAGGAGGCGATCCACGAAGCCACACGAAGTCTTGTTTGATTTAGTGTGGTTTCGTGGATCGTTTTTCTTAACGGGAGAGACGCGAAGACAAATTTGATGACCCACTTCGTTGAATGGCTGGACCCGTCGCTATCGCTCCGGGTTCTGTATCGCGCCTACTGCACAATTTTGAACTTCGCCGTCTGCACGAGGGCCGCTCCGCTGACACGATCGCGCGCGCGCACTTCAATGGCATAGTCACCCTGGTTCAGCCCGCGCGAGTCGATCAGACGCGCGAGCGTTAGCCTATCTCCGTTGGTGCTTGTGCCGCGCCAATCCTCGATCTGTTTTCCTACTTCCCGGCCGTCTTTCAGCAAAACGTATTCAACATCGACCGCAGGCCGTAGCGTGGTTTGATCGATCCCCGCGTTGTAGATCTGCATGTAGACGCCAATCGTTGCGCCGCGATGATATTCAGCCGTCAAGTTTGGAATTACCTTCTTGTCGCCAATCACAAACTGGCGTGACACCGGAATGTCAGAGACCAGCTCGAGCACCGATGCCAGGATCAGCGATGATGAAGTCAGGGTGACGCCAAACTTTGGCACCTCAAATCCCACCCGTTGCAGCGAGGCCGCTCCCGATTCAACATCGCGCACCAACAAATCAACGCGGTATCGGCCCGGCGCCAGCGGCACGGCTTTCTGATAAGCAGACTTACGCGCTTTGGCTTCTGCTAGCTCGGCGGTTGTCGCCGTCGTCGTCACCGCGTCTTCAAAGAAACCAATCCGACGACCCGCAACGCTGGTGATGCGTCCGGAAATGTTCAGATGAGCCGATTGAATGCCACCGACGTCACGAAATACCAAGTCCCGGTTATCGGTCTGGACGGTGAAAGCGACGATGACACGGTCGTCGGACTGCTTGAAGTAGCTGATAGAAACAGCCGTGTTTAGAATGTCAGTGTCAATTACCGCGCCATTGGTCGACGTACCACCCGGACGATCGAAGTTCACCGCCGGCGGCTCGTTGAGGTATCTGATTCGATCCATCCATTCGAACTGTCCATCTTTCGCTTGCGACGAAAACGGATTTCCAAACCCGTTTGCGGCCGCGATTCGATCGGCCTGGCTTATGCCATCCAGGGTCTGGCCGGCGCCGGGAACATTCAGTTGGGCTTCCTTTTCAAAAGGGTTGCGGGCGATCCGATATTCACCAGTGCCCGTCGGATCCACAAACTCGATGGGGACATCCGATCGTCCCGGCAGATTGCGATACCACCAGCGCTCGAAAGGATGGGTCGAGGTCGAACCACCGCCTTCCGAGACATCTCGATTGTAAGCACCGCCCGAGGGATGCGATTCGACTTCATCGGGCTTGCCAAATCTCAGATAGATCCGCCCGCGATCGGTTTTCACGCCGGCGATGCCCGAGGTGAAGTGCTCGTTGGCGTACTCGACCCGCTCGTAATAGGCTTCCCGGTACTCGTTCTCCTCTGTATCCGGATCCGGATCGCGAAGGTGCCAGAACTCTCCGATAAACTGCTCGCGTTCTTCGTTGGTCTTAAGCGCGTTCCAGGCTTTCAACTCTTCCGGCCTGATGATCGGTTGGACATCCTCAATCCATTCCTTAAAGGCCTTGTCCGGTTCAGGCCTGACTCTTCGGGGTTTGTTTTGTAAATCGGCGCCGGAAGGTTTCGGTTGGGCAAGAGACGAAGGAACCAGCACTAACGCGACGAAGAGGATCGAAATTCGAATCGTGGTCCGAATAGACATGGCAACTCCTGTTGAGAAGGGAGCGCTGTGAAGTGCGCTGGGTTGACTAGCCCGGGGAGACTGCCGCCGCTTAAGACAAAACCGGCTCTCGATTTCGAGAGCCGGCCGGAAAAATCCTGCTATTGCGTGATGGTGAACTTGGCTGACTGTACCAGGGCCTGACCAATGACCCGGTCTTTGACGCGAACTTCCAAAGAGTAATCGCCGGGCGCCAAACTGCGTGAATCAAGCAGGCGCGCCAGGGTCAGCCGCTGTCCGGAATCACTGTTGCCGCGCCAATCCTCCACTTGTTTGCCGACCTCTTTGCCGTCCTTCAGCAGCGCGTATTCGACGTCCACCGAAGGCCGCAGAGTAGTTTGGTCCACCCCCGCGTTGTAGATTTGCATGTAAATGCCGATGGGCGAGCCCCGATGGTACGAGCCGGAAACATTCGGGATGACTTTCACAGTGCCGATGGTGAACATGCCGACGGCAGGTTGATCACCCAGGCCTTCAAGTTTGACGGCCAGGATCAAAGTCGAAGTTGACAATTTCGTGGGATCATATTTGGGCACTTCAAAGCCTACGTGCCGGACGCCGGTTGCGCCCGAAGCTATATCGCGCACGATGACATCGACGCGGTATCGACCCGGGGACAATGCGACCGCTTTCTGATAAGCGGACTTACGTCCCTTTGCGTCGGTCAACTCCTGTGGCGTAGCTCTGGTGATTACCGGATCTTCAAAGATGCCCGCGCGCCGGCCGGAAACGTGTGTGATCTTTCCAAAGATATTCAGCTGCGCCGTCTGCAGACCGCCGCTGTCCTGAAACACCAGGTTCTGGTTATCGGTTTGAATCGTAAACGCCGTGATCACGCGTTCGTCCGACTGCCGGAAAAAATCGACTCGCACGTCAAAGCTCAACGGATTGTCTTCGATAACCGGCGTATTCACGGCTGACGCCAGATCGTTGTATTTGATTGCGGGGGGCCGGCTTAAATCTGCCAGCACTTGCAGGCGATTAAATGGGCTGTCCGCTTCACGGGTGTAATTCGGATTGCCGATGCCGCCGAGGTTCCCGATGCGCTGTCCCTTATCAGACAGTCCCATCTCCTCTGCCATGGTCAGTCCGGCTCCGGGAACGTGC
>JAWWPL010000171.1:0-7137 GCA_033850605.1 Blastocatellia bacterium
GCGCTGGAAAACAGCATCACCGCGGCGAACGTCGGCAAAGTAAAAGCGAAGATCATCGCTGAGCTGGCCAATGGCCCAACGACTCCGGCGGCCGATCGGGTTCTGGAAGATCAGGGCGTAATGATCATTCCGGACATCCTGGCGAATGCCGGCGGCGTCACCGTCAGCTATTACGAATGGGTTCAGGATCAGTACTCGTTCTTTTGGAGCGAGAAGCGCATCAACCAGACGCTCGAGGACACAATGGGGGATGCGTTTCACAAGGTGCATCAGAAGGCCCAGTACTATGGCACGGACATGCGCACCGGAGCATACATCCTGGCGATCGATCGAGTGGCAGAAGCGACACGGGTGCGCGGGATATTTCCTTAAGACATCTCATTAGCACCTCACTTCAGTGAGGTGATCGGGAGGTTCTTAACTAAGAGTCAGCCGTTTCAACGGCTTCGTGAAACCGTTCGAAACGGTTATTAACATCAATAAGGCATCGGTTAACACCTCACTGAAGTGAGGTGCTAATGAGATCAGATCGACTCATGAAAGACAACATCACTGTCTACGAAAAGCCAACCTGCACCAAGTGTCGCGAGATGGATCGGTTTCTCAGGGAAAGCAACGTCGACTTCAGCAAGATAAACTATTACATGGAGCCGCTCAGTGAGAAAAAGCTCAGAGAGTTGATCAAGAAGATGGGCATCAAGCCGCGGGAGCTGCTGCGCACGAGCGAACCAATCTATCGCGAGCTTGGTTTGGCTAAGAAGGAATTGAGCGACAATGAAATCATTTCGTTAATGGTCAAACATCCAGATTTAATGCAAAGGCCAATCGTCGAACGCGGAGATCGTGCAGTGTTGGGTAGGCCAACCGTGAATGTAAAGGTTTTACTGCGCTGAAAGCGCAGAATAGAATAGCCCAGGGCAACGCCCTGGGTTATGAAGCTGCAACCGATGCGAACCCTGAAAGGGTTCAATAACAAAGTTTGCGAAACCCTTTCAGGGTTACTACATCGAGGCTGCGTCTGTTTCCCAGGGTGTTACCCTGGGTTGATTTAGCGAACGCCTTCGGCGTAATGACTCCAGAGAACTTCTTTGCCAAAACAATCTAACACAACCTTCATCTGCCAAAACTGCGGCTATCAATCACGCAAATGGCTGGGCAAGTGTCCCGAGTGTGGTGAGTGGAACTCTTTGGTCGAAGAGCGCCTGGTTACGACAAAGAAGGGCGCCGGCCGTAACGGCTTTCGTTTACGCGAAGCGAAGGCAGTTGCTTATACCGAGATCGAATCGCAGGACGACGTGCGCGTCTCTTCGGGCGTAACCGAATTCGACCGGGTGCTGGGTGGCGGGATTGTACCCGGAACTCTGGTGCTCCTCGGCGGCGATCCGGGCATCGGAAAAAGCACTCTGCTGTTACAGGTCGCCGACAAGTTGAGCGCGACCGGCGCAATCGTCCTCTACGTTTCAGGTGAAGAGTCAGAACGCCAGATCAAGTTGCGCGGTGAACGCCTGGGAGTTGAAGCGCCGAATCTCCTGCTGTTGCCAGAGACAAACCTGGAAAATATCTTTCGCGAGATTGAACGCGTGCAGCCGAGCGCGATAATCGTCGATTCCATTCAAACAACTTTCTCCTCCGAAATAGAATCGGCGCCCGGATCGATCTCGCAGATTCGCGAAGTCGCCGCGCAGTTCCTGCTGCTGGCTAAAACTCGCGGCACGCCTGTGTTTCTGATCGGTCATGTGACTAAGGAAGGTTCGATTGCCGGACCGCGCGCCCTGGAGCACATCGTCGATACCGTCCTTTATTTCGAGGGCGAGCGTCATCACAATCACCGCATCGTGCGCGCAACCAAGAACCGCTTCGGCGCCGCCAATGAAGTCGGCGTGTTTGAAATGACCAGTACCGGCCTGGCTCCGGTCGCAAATCCTTCACAGATGTTTCTGGCAGAGCGGCCTGCCGATGCCGCCGGGTCAGTCGTAACCGCCTGCATGGAAGGCACGCGTCCGGTGCTGGTTGAAATTCAGGCGCTGGTATCGAGTTCGAAGTACGGCACGGGCCGACGCATGACCCAGGGTGTCGACCAGAATCGCGTAGCCCTGATGATCGCGATGCTGGAGAAGCGCGCCGGCATGCAACTTCTCGGGGACGACGTCTTCGTCAATATCGCCGGCGGTTTGGAAGTCGACGAACCCGCGGTCGATCTTGGTTTAGTGACAGCGATTGCGTCGAGCTTTCGTAATCAGCCAATCGATGCGCACACAGCTGTGTTCGGCGAGGTCGGATTGACCGGTGAGGTACGCGGCGCGATGCAGGCAGCCGTTCGAGCACGTGAAGCTCAGGCTTTAGGCTTCAAAAAGATCGTAATGCCTTCGTCGAATACTTCTGGTTTAGAGAGACTGCTCGGATTGCGGGTTGTGGGAGTTAAGTCGGTCGACGAAGCACTGGCGGAACTGTTCTAGTTCAGCGCTGTCGTAACTTGAACAAGGGTTTCTTTCGTGTCATTTGTGGATCGTCACTGTCTCTCTGGACAACAATCTACGAAGTCACACGAAGAATTACGAAACCTCGTCTCGCTCTGGCGCCTGACAAATGGCACGGAGCATCATTCGTATGGTGCACCCAGGGTTCCGCTCGCTTTGCTCGCTTCACCCTGGGCTAAATTCTGCCGCCCGCTTCGCAGGCTCGTTGAAAGCTTCAATTCAAACGTGAAGGAGTCCTACAGAATGTTCCAGAGTCTTCGTGCGTCTCGCATCTTCTTATTTCTATTCCTCCCGCTTCTTGTTTCACTTGCCGAAAATTCGTCCAGTGCTCAACGACGACCACCAAGCGCGCAACCGCAGAGTCAGACCGATCCATTCAAAGCTCTGCAGTGGCGCTCGATCGGGCCGTTCCGCGGCGGGCGTTCGACCGCGGTCACGGGCGTCGCTTCGCAGCCGATGGTTTTCTATTTTGGCGGGACAGGCGGCGGGGTTTGGAAGACGACGGACGGCGGCATCAACTGGGAACCGGTTAGCGACGGATCGGTTTTCGGCACCGGCTCAGTCGGCGCGATCGGTTTGTCGGATTCGGATGCGAACACGATCTATGTGGGCATGGGAGAGTCGCCGATCCGCGGCAACGTCTCGCACGGGGATGGCGTTTACAAATCGACCGACGGCGGCAAGACCTGGAAGCACATCGGCCTCGAAGACACGCGTCAGATTTCGCGCATTCGCGTCAATCCGAAAAATCCAGACATCGTCTATGTGGCCGCGCAGGGGCATGTCTGGGCGCCAAATCAACAACGCGGAGTCTTCCGATCAAAGGACGGCGGCAAGACCTGGGAAAAGGTTCTGTTTCGCAGCGACAAAGCCGGCGCTTGTGATTTGATTATCGATCCCACGAATCCGAGCGTGCTGTACGTAGGATTCTGGGAGGTTTCTCGCAAACCTTGGACGCTGGAGAGTGGCGGTTCGGGCAGCGGCATCTTCAAATCGACTGACGGCGGCGATACGTGGAACGAGATCACGCGCAATCCTGGCTTGCCCAAAGGCACGATTGGAATTGTGGGGATTACAGTTTCACCGGCGAATCCGGATCGGCTGTGGGCCATCGTTGAAGCGGAAGACGGCGGCGTCTTTCGATCGGACAACGGCGGTAAGAACTGGACCAGGACTAACGAGCAGCGGAACCTGCGGCAGCGTGCCTGGTACTACTCGCGCATCTATGCAGATCCAAAGAACGCCGACACGGTGTATGTGCTTAATACCGGTTTTTACCGATCGAATGATGGAGGGCGCACCTTCAGCGGCATCGGTGTCCCACACGGCGATAATCACGATCTGTGGATTGCGCCTGAGGATCCGAATCGAATGATCGAGAGCAACGACGGCGGCGCTAATGTTTCATTCAATGGCGGCAAAAGTTGGAGTGAACAGGATCAGCCCACCGCGCAGTTTTATCGGGTCGCACTCGATAACGATTTTCCCTATCACATATATGGCGCGCAACAGGACAATTCGACAGTGCGCATAGCCAGCCGCACTACCGATTTTGGAATTACTGCGAGCGACTGGTTCGATGTCGGTGGTGGTGAGTCAGGCTGGATTGCACCGTCGCCGAAAGATTCTGAGATCGTTTACGCCGGTTCTTACGATGGATTGATCACGCGATACGATCACCGCACCGGGCAATTGCGCGACGTAAATCCTTACCCTAACAATCCGATGGGTTGGGGTGCGGGCGACATCAAGTATCGATTTCAATGGAACTTCCCGATCGTCTTTTCACCGCATGATCAGAACACGATGTACGCGGGCGCTAATGTGCTCTTCAAATCAACAAATGAAGGCCAGAGCTGGGAAGTCATCAGTCCTGACTTAACTCGCAATGATAAATCAAAACAGGGGCCTTCGGGCGGCCCCCTCACGAAAGACAACACGAGCATCGAGTACTACGACACGATCTTTACCGTAATGGAATCGCCGGTGCAGGCGGGGACAATCTGGAGCGGCTCGGACGATGGTCTGGTGTATGTGACTCGCGACGGCGGCAAGAACTGGTCGAACGTTAGTCCTGGAAAAGACATCATGCCGGAGTGGATCCAGATTAACTCGCTGGAAGCTTCTCCCTTCGATCCGGCAACGGCTTATGTCGCGGCCACAATGTACAAGTATGACGACTACAAACCGTATCTCTACAAGACCAGTGACTATGGCAAGACCTGGAAAAAGATCACGAACGGCATTTCCGACGGCGCCTTTACGCGCGTAGTGCGCGAGGATCCCAACAAGCGTGGATTGCTTTATGCCGGCACTGAGACCGGCCTGTATCTTTCGTTCGATGACGGCGCCAACTGGCAGTCCATGCAATTCAATCTGCCCGTGGTTCCGATCACCGACCTCGCAATCCACAAGCGCGAGAAAGAACTAGTGGCGGCGACCCAGGGCAGGGCGTTTTGGATCTTTGACGATCTGCCCATGCTGCATCAGCTAATGGACGCCGGCGGATTAAAAGCAATAAGCGACACCAAGCTCTTTAAGCCCAAGGAAAGCTATCGCATGCCGGGGGGCGGCGGCTTTCAACTACCTGCTACCGCGACCGTCGGAAA
This sequence comes from Blastocatellia bacterium, assembly GCA_033850605.1. Taxonomy (GTDB): domain Bacteria; phylum Acidobacteriota; class Blastocatellia; order Pyrinomonadales; family Pyrinomonadaceae; genus UBA11740. The sequence goes on from JAWWPL010000171.1 coordinate 5,087, forward strand.
GAATCCCGCCGGGGGCGTGGTTGTTTATTATTCGCTCAAGGCAAAGCCAACCACGGATGTGGTAATCGAATTCTTTGACGCGAACGGCAAATCGATTCGAAAGTTTACGGGCAGACTGCCCCGACCCGGTGCGGGCGGCGGTGGCTCAGCGACGCCGGCACAACCAGCGGCCGGTGAAGGCGAAGGCTTCGGCGGCCCGGCGGCAACACCGGTACCCACTGAAGCCGGATTGAATCGCTTTGTTTGGGATATGCGTTACACCGAAGCGGTTCGCTTCCCGGGAATGATCTTGTGGTCCGGAGAGACGCGTGGCCCCAAGGTCGTGCCGGGAACGTATCAGGTGAAGCTCACGGTGGATGGCGCAACGCTGACCGAGACGTTTGAAGTCAAATCCGATCCGCGTCTGACGACTACCGCGGCAGAATACGCGAAGCAGCTTGATCTGTCTCTGAAGATTCGCGACAAACTAAACGAGACGCACAACGCGATCATTTCTATTCGCGACGTGAAAAAGCAGGTCGATGATTTAGTCAAGCGTGTCGGCTCTCAATCAAAACCAATCTCTGAGGCCGGCGTGGCTTTGAATAAAAGGCTCACCGAGGTTGAAGAGGCGCTCTATCAAACCAAAAACCAGAGCAGTCAGGATCCTCTGAACTTTCCCATCCGGCTTAATAATAAACTCGCGGCGCTTGGCGGCGTGGTCTCGCAATCAGAAACGCCGCCGAACGAACAGTCTTACGCTGTGTACGAAGAGCTGGTCGCCGAGATCAATGCGCAACTCTCAAAGCTGGCGCAGATCATGAAGACTGATGTGCCGGCGTTCAATCAATTGGTGCGTGATCAGAACATTCCCGCGATCGTGGTGAAGCCGGCGAGTGATACACCACGGCCTTGATTTTAAGGTAAGAGTCGATTGGGCTGAGTTTCTAAACGCAAAGGGCGGAGAGGTTCACGCAAAGGTGCGGCTAAGGAGTTTTCCTTCGCGGCCATTGCGTGAACCTTTGCGCCCCTTTGCGTTAAAAAGATGCTTACGAACCAGTCGTTCACCGCTCACCGATGCGCCCAAAGTCGATGAAGCCGCGCTCCGGCTCGGCCGAAAGCAACTTCACGCGAATCTTCTCTCCGACGCGGAGGCCTTCTTCGCCGCGCATGACTCGTCCGTCGACTGGGGGCCTTATGATCCGTGCAAAGATTCCCTTCTCTGTCGCACCCGTCACGATAGCATCAAAGACTTCACCGATCCGATGTTGCATTAATACGGCTGCGGCAACTTTGCGCATTTTGCGCTCGACTTTCCGCGCGGCATCTTCACGCTCAGTACAATGCGCGGCAATCGCGTTTAACTCGGCCTCTGAATAGGGGGGCGCGGCTTTCACCAGTGCAGCTTTCACCAGGCGTTGGGTAATCAAGTCGGCATAACGACGGTTAGGCGCCGTCGAGTGCGTGTAGTCAGAAACAGCCAGTCCGAAGTGCCCTTCACTTGCAGCGCCAGGTTTTTGCACGGTGTATTCGCCAGGACCAAGCAGCTTTACGATTGACAGAGAAAGATCCGGGAAGTGCTCAGGGTCGGCAGTCTTGCGACGGGCCAGAAAATCGGAGAGCGCCCGAGAGTCGGGTTCGGCGGGCAGAACTTCATGAAGCTCGCGGGCGACCTCGACGATGCGGTCCCAATACTTCGGCGTGCGCACGACCCGGCGGATCGATAGAACTCCTTTCGCTTCCAGAAACTGGGCCATCGCCACATTCGCGGCGATCATGAAATTTTCAATTAGGTCTCGCGCGCCGTTCCTTTCTGTCACTGAGAGATCGGTAACATTGCCGGCGTTATCCAGAACGGGAGAAGCCTGGATGGTGTCCAATTCCAGCGCACCGTGTTCTCTGCGCAACTCACGTAGCTGCTGTGCTGCTTCGAACTGCAGACGGATCTGAGCATCCATTCGTGGCACGGAAGCCACCTCAGGCGGCATCGGCCCTTGATCATCCAGCCAGGCCCCAACCGCTTCATAAGAAAGCTTGGCGTAGTTGTGCAGCAACGCCGGAAACACGTTGCT
>JAWWPL010000218.1:0-3705 GCA_033850605.1 Blastocatellia bacterium
CTCACGGGATTCGAATTCGGCCCGCCTCCACTTAATCCCTATGAACAGTTCAAGAATCTGACGCCTGTAGATGTCATCGACTCCAGTGTCTTCGTTTATGACGGACACTTCGAGATTCCACTTGCTGCGGCGTTGGCTCACGCGCAAAGAGCCGGCATCTTCGTTGGTGAGAAAAAGCTTCCGGAGGCACTGCAAGAAGCTCAACAGGCGGTGGCCTTGGCTCCAGACTCCGCCTACGTGAATGCAGTAATGGGAACGGTGTTGGATGCGCTCAGCAGGCGAACAGAAGCGCGACCGTACTACGAATCTGCATTGCAGCAAGCTCTCACCATACAGCCAGACTTCCAACGCGGGCTCGTTCCATCGCTCAAAAAACGCCTTGCGGCATACGATAACGCTGTGCAAGACGTGGATCCGTGATCAGTATCCCAGCTACTCCGGCGGCGACCCCATACTGGTCAGCAACACGGGTTGGGAAACTTGGAAGTTAATCGAACGAGCGGCGCCAAAAGTCAAAATAGAGAAATAGATGTACGCGGGAGAAACTCTTACACGAGTTTTGAGACTTGCTGAGTCATTGAAAGAAATGGTGGCCAGGGACGGAATCGAACCGCCGACGCCGGCCTTTTCAGGGCCGCGCTCTACCAACTGAGCTACCTGGCCAATGGCGTGTAAGGACTGTGCAGTATAGGAAGCCACGCCGAAGAGTGTCAAATCAGGAAGCATGATGATGTTACCCATCTGACAGACTGTCGAGACCAACTGCGAAGCGATCTACGAATTCACACGAAACGAATCGGTTCATGCTTTTCGTGTGATTTCGTGGATCATGCTTGTCTGAGGGGTAAAATGCCCGAAACCTTGAGGGCAGTGCGAAAGACCACGATAGCTACGGTCGTGGGAAAAACCCGTTGACTGTTTTTTTCGGAGGTGTATAATCCGTTCGTCGGATGGGGCTGATCCCAAAGTCAGTACCTTGCAAGAGCTATCCGATGCTTGAACATCGATACCCGCCAGTGCCAACTCGGCCGCCGAATCGCGCCCCCCGTGATCGCTACCTTCGAGCTGGCACACGTTTTTCTAACTACTCTTAGGTAAGAAAAAGAGCGGCTTCAACAAATTTCGTTGAAGCCGCTCCTTAGTTTGTAGGCCTGCTGGTTAAGCCGGCGAATTTCGCAAGTTGGCAAACCTGCGTTACATGCCCATTCCGCTCATCCCGCCCATGCCGCCGGGCATTGGCGCCTTATCCTCTTCAGGAATCTCGGCTACCATTGCTTCGGTGGTGAGCATCAGTCCCGCGATTGACGCTGCATTCTGCAGCGCGGTACGCGTGACCTTGGCAGGATCGATTACCCCGGCCTTGACCAGGTCTTCGAAGACCTCGGTCTGAGCATTGAAGCCGAAGCTGTCATTCTTGTCACTACGGACGCGTTCGACGACGACGGCGCCTTCTTTGCCGGCGTTCTGAACAATCTGCCGCAGAGGCTCTTCCAAAGCGCGCCTGACGATATTGACACCGATCTGTTCGTCAGTGTCGCCACCATCCTTGTTCACGTCAAACTTCTCGAGCACCTTGGCCGCACGCACCAGTGCGACGCCGCCGCCGGGAACAATTCCTTCTTCCACGGCTGCGCGAGTAGCGTGCATGGCATCTTCGACGCGCGCCTTCTTCTCTTTCATTTCGGTCTCAGTGGCTGCGCCCACCTTGATGACCGCTACGCCGCCGACGAGTTTCGCGAGACGCTCTTGCAGTTTCTCGCGATCATAGTCGGAAGAGGTGTCTTCGATTTGGGCCCGAATCGTCTTGACGCGACCTTCAATTTCGGACTGCTTGCCGCCGCCTTCGACGATGGTGGTGTTGTCCTTGTCGATGGTGATCTTCTTCGCCTTGCCGAGATCCGTAAGCTGAACGCTCTCGAGTTTGATTCCGAGATCTTCACTGATCACTTTGCCGCCGGTCAGGGTAGCGATGTCTTCGAGCATCGCCTTGCGGCGATCGCCGAAGCCCGGGGCCTTGACTGCCGCCACATTGAGGGTGCCGCGCAGTTTATTGACCACCAGCGTAGCCAGTGCTTCGCCATCAACGTCCTCGGCGATGATCAGCAAGGGCTTGCCCAATTTGGCGACCTGCTCGAGCAAAGGCAGCAGGTCTTTCATCGAACTGATTTTCTTTTCGTGAATCAGGATCAGCGCGTTTTCCAGGCTGACTTCCATGCGCTCAGCGTCAGTCACAAAATACGGACTGAGATAGCCGCGATCGAACTGCATTCCTTCGACGACTTCCAGCGATGTTTCCATCGTCTTTGATTCTTCCACGGTGATCACGCCGTCCTTACCGACCTGATCCATTGCCTTGGCAATGATGGTTCCGATGGTTGCATCGCCGTTCGCTGAAACGGTGCCGACCTGGGCAATCGCATCGCCCTTGACGGGCTTGGCCATCCGCTGGATTTCCTGGATGGCTCGCTCCACCGCCTTATCGATGCCGCGCTTGAGCGCCATTGGATTAGCGCCCGCCGCGACCGTCTTGACTCCTTCGCGGAAGATCGCCTGCGCCAGTACGGTAGCAGTGGTGGTGCCGTCGCCGGCGACATCTGAGGTTTTCGACGCTACTTCGCGAACCATCTGGGCGCCCATATTTTCGAGCGCGTCCTTCAATTCGATTTCCTTCGCTACGGTGACGCCGTCTTTGGTGATGGTGGGTGAACCAAACTTTTTGTCGATCACGACGTTGCGGCCTTTGGGCCCGAGCGTAATCTTAACTGCATCGGCGAGTTGATTGATGCCGCGCAGAATTGCTGAACGCGACTCCTCGCCATGAACTACTTGCTTTGCCATTTTTGTTTCTTCTCCTAATTAATTCGATTTGGGTTACGAAGGCAGGCAGACGTCTTGCGACTATTTGCCGCCTTTCTTGCCGGCAGCGGCGCGCTGAATGATTCCCAGAATCTCGTCTTCGCGCATGATCAGAAGCTCCTCGCCATCGAGTTTGATCTCTGAGCCGCTGTACTTACCAAAAAGAACTCGATCGCCGGCTTTGACGTCCAGCGTTTGACGGGTTCCGTCTTCGCGATACTTGCCTTCGCCGACGGCTACAACTTCGCCCTCCTGGGGCTTTTCCTTCGCGGTATCGGGAATAATGATTCCGCCGCGAACCTGTTCGCCTTCTTCGATCCGCCTCACAATCACGCGGTCGTGAAGCGGCCTGATGTTTACTGCCATACCGAAAATGCTCCTTTTCTTTTCTCGTTTGTAGACATGACTCTACTAAAAATAGCGTTCTCGACTTTACTCGTAATTGGCACTCCGGAAAGTTGAGTGCCAAGATATTAATGAAGGTGCGGGAGGGTTGTCAACCGGGTAGGCGACTGCTTCAGCGACCGCTTGAAGGGAAGGATGCCGAGCACGTGGGGGTGCGAGATTCCTTTGTTGTGCGTGCCTTCAGCGTACTGAGTAAGCGCTCCCTAAATCCACACAGCTTCGTCGAGCACTACGTGAACTCGGAGGCAGTGCAAAAAAGCTTTACTGGACGACCCCGCTGTGATTCTCCTGAAAGAGAGGTTCCGAGCTCCGACTTTAATCGGGCTTTGCCAGGTAAGACAATCCACGAACCCACACGAACGCTTTTTTCGTGCTCGTTTCATAGTTTCTTCGTGGATCGTTCTTGCTCAGGGGCCAAGATAACAAGCGCTGAAAACGGCAGTA
>JAWWPL010000180.1:0-3236 GCA_033850605.1 Blastocatellia bacterium
CGGGTAAGCCGCGTAAACGCGGCTCATGCACTTCTTGCCGAAGCTTGCCTATAAGTCCCTCGTTCTTTATTGAGGTGAAAAAAGTTTCGATCTTGGTATTCATGCATCGTGGACGAGAGGAGAAACCTCGCGCTTAGAGTAATTCGTTAGTTGCCAGCTCACTTGTCTCATCTTCAGGATTCGGTAAACTCGCATTGCTACTCTCGACAGGCGCTTTCCGATCCCACCACTTCTTAGTGACAAACCAGATCAACCCGGGCAGCAGAAACAATGTTCCAACGCCGGCCGTGACTGTACGCGGCGAGAAGCCAAAACGATCCATCAGTTCACCGACGAGATAATTCGATGCCGCCATCGTCAATGTCAGCAGCGCCAACTCTGCGGCAAAAACTCGGCCGCGAAACTCGTCCTCGACATCGCGTTGCAGCAATACCGTCGAAAAGACCCAAAGGATGCTTCCCCCGGTGTGTGCGATTGCCAGGAACAACAGAGCCCAACCGAAGCTGGGCGAAAGACCAAAAGCGATATAGAAAACTCCGCCGATCAAAAATGCAACGCCGATCGCGTTCTGCATTTGTTTCGTCGTTTCGCCGGCCCAGCGCCGCGCCACAATTGGGCCCACTGCTGTGCCGATTCCGCGCGCGGTAAACAAGACCCCAATCCCCGTCGCCGTCTTGCCGGCGACGGGAAAAACTCTCTCGCCGAACACAGCCAGTAAAGTCAGAATGCCTCCCCCCAGGCCCCAGGCAGGTTTCACCATTAAGTACGCCAGCACCCGCCGTCTATGTTTGACGTAACGTGCGCCCTCGACAGTGTCGGTGATTCCCAACGCTTTCCCGATAGTAAGTTTTGTTTTCTCGCGCGGCGGACGTTTGGGAAAGCGGACGCTCGCGATCAGCAGTGCAGACGCAACAAACGTCAGTGAGTCAAGGACGAAAGCTACATTTGTTCCAAACCACCCCGCTACAAATCCACCCATCGCGGCGCCGAGCGTCAGCATCGCCGACCAGGTCACCGACGCAATCGCGTTAGCGGATACCAACTCGCTATCCGAAACGAGCGAGGGGATGACCGCAGTCTTGGCCGGCTCGAAGAAGGCAGAAAATATCATTTGCAGAACGGTCAGGGCATATACCAGCCACATCTGATCCGGACGGCGAATGAATAGGAACCCGAGCACTACGACCGCCCGCACAAGATCAGCCGCAATCATGATTGACCGCCGGCTGAATCTGTCAGCGACGACTCCTGAAAGCGGGCCCATGATCACGCTGGGAAGAAATCGCGCAACCATGATTAAGGCTACTGAGCGAGTTGAACCAGTTAGACGCAACGCGATCGTATAGACAGCAATCGTATCAAACCAGTCGCCCATCTGGCTGACAACCTGACCCAGCCAGAGAAAGCGAAAACCACGATTGCCGCGCAGCAATTCCAGGTAACCTACAGTTGGCGGGCGGTCGCGTCTGGGCTTGATTGGTTTACTCACGGCCATGAATCAAAGGAACGCAGAAAGGTGCACTCGCGTGCTTATGCTTGTCAACTTCACCGTTTGATTCCGGTTTGACAGGACATCTCCTGTTCGGGGCTTCGCCGCCTGATGTGCGGAAAGCCTGGGGCTTTCCGGCGTGCACTATTTATGCTTCTTGAGGCTATGCCTCTATCTCCTGGCGAGGCGCAGCCTCGCAGAGGGAAAGATCTAGCGTCACCGGAAAGGCAAGGCCTTTCCGCAAATCAGGCGGCGAAGCCGCGGGCTACACTCGTCCACGATCCCCAACCCTGACCGAACCTTCACATTGACCTGTCATATTGAAAGCAGGAACGGCAGAGACAGATGCAGTCACCGGAGGTGGCGTCCCTAACCTCGCAAAACCGATGTTTCCCAGGTTTTCTCTCGGATAACGTCGCGGCACAGTCCTTGTAAGTGAGGGACCGCGGCTAGGAAGCGTTAATCGCTGATTGGGTCCACCGCACTGGACCCGCTAGCCGCGCAAGCTTCGCAAGCAGTGCCTTGATAGTAGTAATCAGTGAGTTCCAGACACCCCAGGAGGCGGAGGCCGTGCCAGCCATCCGCCAACTTGCCCGGTCATGCGCCGGAAGCGAAAGGCCCAGTTGCTCCGGGACGTTCGCTTTCGGCGCAGACACATTCGCGGTAACTCCTTCAGCAGGCCAACCGTGGTCTGGATTTGATTCCATCAGTTCCCTGGGTGCTTCAGTGAACCAGCCCAGGCGTCAACGACAAATAGATGAAGCTAACCGAAATGTCAGATTACAACCGCGCGGCAAAGACCTATTGGACTGTCATGGTCATTGCGGGCGTAGCTGTATTCGCCTGGGCGCTCCGACATTGCTTCGGCTTTTCACCAACTGAATGGGCCGGTTTCTCCGGCCTGCTTGCTTTGGTAATTCTGGCCGCGTCAAACCCGATCCGCATTCCCAATACGAGGTCGAGTTTTACCGCGGGCGACGTCTTTACATTCCTGGGTGTTTTGTTTCTCGGTATCCCAGCCGCAATGGTGCTTGGCGTAGTGGATGCATTTGTAAGCGCTCGCCGCACTTCGAAACGCGCGGCCAGTTGGATTGCCGCACCGGCGATGATGGCCATAACGGTTTTCATCTCCGGTAAAGCGTTTTATTTCGTGCTGGCTCACTACACTCAGGTGGTGCAGCAACCGCTGGGTACAACTCCCATGCGTCTCGATCGACTGCTCGGTGCGCTGGCGGTGTTAGCGATGCTGCAGTACTTCATTAACGGTTTTTCGATCTCGACAATCTATGCCTTGAGAAGCCAGCGTCCTATTCTGAAATTTTGGCGTGACAATTATCTGTGGACCTGGTGGTCGTTTCTGGCCTCAGCGATTGCGACTGCGATCATCTACTCGGCTTTGACGCATCTGGGTTCGGCTTATGTGCTGTTGAGCGTGCCCGTCATTGCGGCTACTTTCTGGACTTATAAAATCTATTTTGAGCGCGTCAACGCCAAGACGCGGGAAGCTGAAGAATTAAGCCGTCTGCATTTAGCGACCGTAGAAGCCCTGGCGACTGCCATTGACGCAAAAGATCAGACGACACATTTCCATGTCCGTCGCGTGCAGATTTACGCCGAGGGACTGGGCCGACTGCTGAAGTTATCTGACCCTGAGATCGCCGCCCTCAATGCCGGCGCTTTGTTGCACGACGTGGGCAAACTCGCGGTGCCCGATCATATTCTGAATAAGCCGGGAACTCTGACACCG
>JAWWPL010000182.1:0-3196 GCA_033850605.1 Blastocatellia bacterium
GCAGCACGCTCAGTCGCTAATGTCTTTTTTCAGAGGCGGTTCGCGCTTCGCGCTCAGGCGGACAGGATGTCCGCGCTCCATTACCGCTCGCGGTACTGACCTGATTTACCGCTCGCCGAGCGGCCTTAGGCTTACAAGCTGGCGATCAATCCCGCGACGAGTGCGCCGCGAAGCGCAATACTATCGACGACAATGTGTTCGTGCGAAGCGTGCGCGCCGTCGCCTTCGATGCCCAGTCCATCAAGCACCGCCACTCCCAACGCGCCTACAAAATTTCCATCCGAAGCCCCGCCCACACTGGCTTCTCCCAGTTCAAAGTCGAGCAGCCCGGCGATCTTTCGCGCTCTCTCGTATAGCGCCAGGACCTTTTCAGTACGTTCCAGCGGCGGCCGGTTGATACCGCCAGAGAAAACTACTTTCGCTTTTTCGTCGAATGGCTTCAGATTCAGAATCGCATCCTCGATCCGGCGGCCCTCTGCGAGCGTGCTAAACCGCACATCAATTTCAGCCCGAGCTTCCGCCGGGACAACATTCGAATGGGTGCCGCCCGACGCAACAGTAACCGTCACTGTAGTGCCTGCGGCGGGATTATTCAGATTAGTCAACCGGATGATTTGGCGGGCCATTTCGAGCACGGCGCTGATTCCCTTTTCCGGCTCGAGGCCGGCGTGGGCCGCGCGCCCGTGAACCTCAACCGCAAAAATTCCAGTGCCCTTACGCCCGGTCTTGACCCGGCCGCCGCTCGCCGGCGGTTCCAACACAAGCACGGCCCGCGCATTCTTTGCTTCCTCTTCCACCAGACTGCGGCCACTCGGGCTGCCGCTCTCTTCGTCGCAGGTCAAGAGGATTGTCACGGGCGATTGCGGACACGCTTCAGTTGCTTCGCAAGCGCGCAGAGCTTCGAGAGCCAGCGCCAGGTTGGCTTTCATATCAAAGACGCCTGGGCCATAAATGCGATTGCCGTCTGCCCGCCAGGGTCGCTCCTTAATCGCGCCGCGCGGGTGAACCGTGTCTGTGTGTCCCAGCAGAACTATGGGCGCTGCGGCAGAGTCCCCAGCGAAGGCGCGTATCCGTACGTGCTCGCCAAAATCCTCACTCGTCACTCTCTCGACTGAGTTGACGGCGCTAATACTTCCGGCCGCGCTGGCGATTAAAGACACCACGTCGCTGCTGCCGTCCTTGTCACCCGAAGGAGATTCTGTTTCCACCAGCGCGCAGGTGAGCGCCAGCAATTCGTGCTGGCGCGCGATGAAGTGGTCTCGGAGCGCGATGACTTGTTCGACTGTTAATTCACTGGGCATTTTTGTGATGTCCTAATGCGAGATTTTTGGTGACCAGGTAATACGATCCACTAAACACACGAAACGGTATTGGTCTATTCGTGTGATTCTCATTTACCGGAAAGAACACGAAACCGATTCAGGATCCTGTCAACATTTCAAGATTAATGAGTGATTCGATCACATCTCATCGTCAAACTATCGACTCTCGATCGATTTACTTCAAACCCAATGCCTGCTGTGTTAGGAGCCGTAATCGTTCCTCTCTCACTTACCGTCACTAGGGGGTCAATGATGTCCTCTTCCCAATAACGCGAACTGGCCGAGACGTCACCGGGCAAAGTAAAACCGGCTAACGTAGCCATCGCGATATTGTGCGCCCGACCAATTCCCGCTTCCAACATGCCGCCACACCAGACCGGAATGCCCCGTTCGCGACAGACCTCCTCGACACGTTTGGCCTCAGTATGTCCACCAACGCGTCCCAACTTTACATTGATGATCCGGCAGGCGCCGATCTCAATTGCGTGCCGAGCATCCTCGGCCGAATGTATCGACTCATCCAGGCACACCGGCGTCTTAATCTGTTTCTGCAGTTCAGCATGATCGAATATGTCGTCATGCGCCAGCGGCTGCTCGATCATCATTAGATTAAAATCGTCGAGGGCCTGGAAGAGTTCCACATCGTTCAGCGTATATGCCGAGTTGGCGTCACCCATCAAAAGGATTTCAGGGCAATGTTCGCGCACCTTCCGCACCACGGTGAGATCCCATCCCGGCTTGATTTTGATTTTAATCCGCTGATACCCGGCGGCGAGTTCGGTTTCGATCTTTTCCAGCAGGGCTTCGGGAGAATCCTGAATGCCGATGGAAACGCCACATGGGATTTCCTCATGCACTCCACCAAGATGTTTCCATAACGGCACGCCGGCACGCTTGCTCTCGAGATCCCAACATGCCGTTTCAATCGCCGCCTTGGCCATGCGATGGCCGCGGACTTTTTTCATCAAGCCGCTTACTTCGGCAGCGTCCTCAACTTGCCGTCCGACAACCATTGGCGCCAGAAATTCATTTAGAATCGGCCAGGCAGTCTCAGTCCACTCTTCAGAATAAAAAGGGCCTTCACCGGCGGTGCACTCACCCCACCCCTCTACGCCGTCTGCATCGGTCACGCGCACCAAAATGATCCGGCGTTCAGTCGTGCGACCAAAACTTGTCTCGAAGAAATGAATGAGTGGCAGGCGAATCTCGCGCAGTTCAATCGAAGATATGATCACTAATTGGGTGCTCCTGAATCTGTTAGAACCTCATTATGCCTTTTGCTCTGAAGGTTTGTCAGCCGGTCAGGACTGAAGAGTCACGCTCAATCGCTGCTCGCGTATCTGTCCGTGACACCCGCCCCTTCAAATTGAACGCAAAGGTCAGAACCACGAAGCCAGGCAAAACCGATCATCTGACAGTGTTTTGATTTGACGTGTGCAGATTTTTTCACTAGACTCGCCATCTTCCTTTGGGAGACCTGTTTGGCAAGAGCAAGAATCTTGCTTCCGAGCTTATTTCAGACGGTTTTGCCCCCGGCCGAATTGCTCACTACGAAACTACGCCTTATTCCAATGCAATGAGAGGAACTTTTTATGTCTCGTAATGTCACCCCCCGTACGTCTCGCAAGCGTTCATCGATTACAAATTTTTCGGGAAGCGGCCGGCTCTTTTCCAAATGGCGCCAACTATTGGTCTTGCTCGCTATCTGTCTACTACTAGGCTCCCCCTTCATTCTGAAGCTGGTTCAAAGAGTCTCGGCCGACACCGGCACGGGTAGTATCTCGCTAACGAGTTTCGGGACTGCAGCCACCGAGAATTTCGATACCCTCTCGAATACCGCGGGATCGACGACAAATACAGCACTGCCAAACGGT
>JAWWPL010000203.1:0-7246 GCA_033850605.1 Blastocatellia bacterium
AACTCCCAGGGCCCCGTCTTTCATCGCCTCAGCAACCAGCTTCTTCATTTGTTCCAGCTCAGGTGGCGTGGGCGGCCGATCGTCATAGCCGATGACGTATTCACGCACCTGAGTCGCCCCGACAAAAGTTCCCAGGTTGACGCCTGCGCCTTGTTTTCCCAGTCGATTGAAATACTGGCCCAGCGTGCGCCAATCCACGGTGAGTTTGTACCGGCGGTTGAAGTCTTCCTGCTCCTTTAGAATGCGGTCGTTAATCGGGGCGATGGATTCGCCTTCACCGGTGATCTCGGTAGTCACACCCATCATGACTTTGCTCATGGCGCGGGGATCGATGAGCACGTATTGCTCTGACTGGCCCAGCATGTCGATAAAGCCGGGCGCCACGATCTGACCTTGCGCGTCGATTACTCTTTTCGCTCGCGTGCCTCGCAGATTGCCGATGCGTGCTATGCGATCGCCTGTGATCGCGACGTCGGCCGAAAATGCCGGCCGGCCCGTCCCGTCGATCACGCGTCCGTTGCGGATGATAATGTCGAACTCGACGGACGACGCGATGGTTTTGAGATTTTGAGAAGACGCGACCAAGATGAACGCCAACACTAATGCCAGAGAGATTCTAAGTGACATCATTTTCACCATTCGAGTGTCAAGTTTTCCGGACGAGAAATCCTAATCGTTCGATCCCGAGCTGTCCAGCTTTTGTTTTTTGATTCACCAGGCCCGGTATTGATGGGAGCGCGGACGTCTCGTCCGCACTGAGCGCGCAGCGCGAAAAATTCGGCATTGCACAGCATGCGGACGAGACGTGCGCGCTCCCAGCATCGGCGCATGACTTTTCCTGTATGACTCCGTAGAATTCAACCCTCTATGAACGACGTAAACAATTCGGCAACGCTAGCCGAGATAGCCAAAGCAGTCGAGGGCAAGTTGACCGGCGATGATCACGTTGTAGTAAGTGACGTGACCCATGACTCTCGCGGCGTTAAATCAGGAAGTCTTTTTGTCGCCATTCGCGGCGAACTCTTCGATGCCCACAAGTTTGTGCCTCAGGTGATCGAACAGGGTGCCGTGGGCGTACTCTCAGAACTCGATCCAACGGAAGATAGGAGTTCGTTAACTAAATTGCAGTCAGGAAGGGGGCTTGCCCCCGCCGCCTGGATCAAGGTCGATGACGTGCGTCGCGCAATGGCTTTGGCTGCAGCTGAAGTTCACCATCATCCCTCGCGCGACCTGCAACTGGTCGGGATCACCGGGACTAATGGCAAGACCACCACCGCTTACCTGATCGCATCGATCCCGGAAGCCGCCGGTGAACCGGTCGCCATGACGGGCACCGTCGAATACCGGCTCGGCAATGAACGCAAGAAAGCCGGACGCACTACGCCGGAATCGACCGACATGCAGCGGTTGCTGCGTCAGGCGGTCGAGATTGGTTGCCGCACCGCGGTAATGGAAGCGTCTTCACAGGCCATGGACTTTCACCGTTGCGACGACCTGGACTACGCCGTCGCTGCCTTTACGAACCTGACGCGCGATCATCTCGACTATCACAAGACGATGGAGAACTACTGGTACGCGAAACAACGTCTGTTCGACGGGCGCCTCGGATCCAGGCCAAAGACGTCCGTGATCAATGTCGACGATCCTTATGGCGTCGAGCTGGCGAATCGACTCGAGCAGGAAGGACTGCGCGTGATTCGTTATGCAGTAAAGGCGGAGGCCGATGTTACTGCAAGCAATCCTGAGTTCTCTCTGGCCGGAATGCGTTTTCGCTTGCGCACTCCGGCTGGTGAGCGCGACTTTCACTCTCCTCTCGTCGGACCGCCTCATATCTACAACACGCTAACTGCGGTGGCGAGTGGACTCGCGCTCGGATACAAGCTCGATGTGATTACCCAAGCGTTGGAGAAGTGCACCGGCGCGCCGGGCCGATTTGAGCGGGTGCCGCACGATGGCGACTTTGCAGTCGTAGTGGATTACGCGCACAGCGATGACGCGCTCTTGAATGTGCTGCGCACAGCCCGTGAGGTCACTAAAGGAAAGATCATTACGGTGTTTGGTTGCGGCGGGGATCGCGACGCATCGAAGCGCGCGCCCATGGGCGAAGCAGCCGGCTTGCTGAGTGACGTAGTGATTCTAACCTCAGATAATCCGCGCACCGAAGACCCGAAAAAGATTTTGGCGGACGCCGAAATAGGAATCCAAAAAACGGGCAAGCCTTACGAAAAGATTGCCGATCGTCGCGAAGCGATTAACCACGCGATTGCGCAGGCACGCACGGACGACCTCGTATTAATTGCCGGCAAAGGTCACGAGGATTACCAGATCATCGGCCGCGAAGTTTTTCACTTCGACGACAAGGAAGTCGCGCGTGAGGCGCTGGCAGGGGAACGCTCGCGGTAGTGGACCGATGCCCAAAAAGTGAGGTCAGATCGGGAGCGGCCGGGAGCGCGGACATCCTGTCCGCCTGAGCGCGCAGCGCGAACTATCTTGAAAAAGAATTTCTTATAGGCGTCAGGGTGGAGCGGGCTTCGCCCGCTGGCGGACAAAATGTCCGCGCTCCCTACCGCGAGCGGGTTGTATCTCGGACCGTAATGAAAGATGAATCACCGACACCGAAGTCACCAGAAGGCCTGCTGCGCGGCATACGCAAATGGGACCTGGTGGCCGTCGCTATTAACGGTATCATCGGCGCGGGAATCTTTGGTCTGCCGGCCAAGGTGTTCGCCCTCATCGGCTCGTACAGCCTGATCGCTTTTGTTGTCTGCGCGCTGGTCGTCACCCTGATTATTCTTTGCTTTGCCGAAGTAGGCAGCCGCTTTGACGCCACCGGCGGTCCTTACCTTTACGCGCGCGAAGCGTTCGGCCCCACCGTCGCATTCGAAGTCGGTTGGTTGATCTGGCTGGCGCGCCTGACAGCGTTCGCGGCTAACTGCAATCTTATGGTTAGCTATCTCACTGTTTTCTGGCCGTCCGCCAACTCTCCCGTTCCCCGAGCACTACTAATCACCGCAGTAGTCATTTCTCTGACGGCGCTCAATATTTTTGGTGTCCGTCAGGCAGCAAATGTCAGCAATTTGTTTACGGTCGGAAAGCTGATTCCCATGCTGATCTTTATCGCGGCCGGCCTGTTCTTTCTCAACCCGCACGCTTTCGTTTTGGGCGCGTTGCCGTCAACCGGCGCATTCTCGCAATCGGTTCTGTTGCTGATCTACGCGTTCAGCGGATTTGAGATGGCGGCGATCCCGGCCGGCGAAGTTCGCGATCCGCGGAAGCATTTACCCCGCGCGCTACTGATTGCCACAGCGGTCGTGGCCTTTACATATATTTTGATCCAGGTAGTTTGCATCGGCACTTTGCCGGGGTTGGCGACGTCAACGAAGCCGCTCGCCGACGCCGGCCAGCGGTTCATGGGCACGGCGGGCGCGGCAATTATTTCCGCGGGAGCGATCATTTCCATCGCGGGAAACTTAAATATAGTTTTGCTTTCCGGGTCGCGAATGCCCTTCGCCATCGCCGAGCAGAAACAATTGCCCTCGGTGTTCGCCAGGATCCATCGCAGGTTTTTTACGCCCCACGTTGCCATCTTGATCACTGCGGCCGTGATGCTCGTATTGACTCTGAAGAGTTCCTTTGTCGCGGCCCTGACAATCAGCGCCATCGCGCGTCTGGTTACGTACGCGGTTACCTGCGCTGCGCTGCCGGTGTTGCGCCGCCGCCAGGGAGTGCCCATGGCCATGTTCAAAGTACTCGGCGGACCGATCATCTCGGGAGCTGCTTTAATCCTGGCGCTGTGGTTGCTGTGGAACAGTAGGAAGGAAGCCTACCCTGCGTTGATTGCGGCGGCGGTGGGAATGGCGATTTATTTGGGCTACCGGGCGTGTCAGTATTATGGCGGGAGAAACGCAGTGAATCATTCTGATTAAGCGCAACGTGGTAACGCCGATTTGCCTTGTCCAAAAGGTCGATCCGTGGTGCACGAAGCCGTCAATGCAGGGAACGCGGACGTCTCGTTTTTCGCGCTTCGCGCTCAGTGCGGACGGGACGTCCGCGTTCCCAGCAATCGCGGACGGACTTCCTGAGCTAGTGCAGTGTCTCTCAATTGACTTTACAGAAGTTCCTTTCGAGCGGCTTCGTGTGATTTCGTGGATCGAATCTTTGCTCAGATCAGGCGATCCACTAATTCACACGAAAAATCACGAAAAGCAAAAACCTGGTTTCTTTGATCCACAGAACTGGGGAAGTTACTTTCCTGTTGTATAGCTATTTTTGAGACACTACACTAGCCGCGCCAAGTCGATACTGCGCATTCGCGTTCCTTAGCATCCTGTCACCTTTAGACATCTCGCGCATTGAAGCGGAATCGGGTTCCAGCTACTCTTGCCTGGCAGTGGATCAACTTATCAAAAATCTTCGCGCGATTGTCGGTCGCGAAAGTGTTCTCAGCGAGCCCGAAGAGCTGCTCGTATATGAATGCGATGGCCTGCCACAGCACAAACATCCGCCGCGCGCTGTAGTCTTCCCCAACTCAACGGAAGAAACTTCGGAAGTATTGAAAGTGCTGGCGAGCGAAAGCGTGAGTTTTGCGCCGCGTGGTGCGGGCACCGGTCTTTCCGGCGGGGCGCTGGCCATCGATCGAGGCGTGGTGATCGAACTCGCGCGGATGCGACAGATTTTGAGGATCGATACGGACAATCGTCTGGCCGTGGTGCAGACTGGCCTGGTTAACTCGCACCTTTCAAGGGCAGTCGCTCCTTACGGGCTTTACTATGCGCCCGATCCCTCCAGCCAGCCTTCGTGCACCATCGGCGGGAACATCGCCGAAAATGCCGGCGGTATTCATTGCTTGAAATATGGAACGACGACCGATCATGTTGTCGGGGCGCGCGTAGTTCTGGCGGACGGCGCAATTGTCGATCTCGGCGGGGCGGGACCGGGATATGATCTCCTCGGAGTTTTCGTCGGTTCGGAAGGAACTTTCGGCATTGCCACCGAAGCGACGGTGAAGCTCTTGCCAATTCCGCCAGCAGTCCGCACTCTTCTGGCCGACTTCATGGACATTGATAATGCCAGCCGCGCGGTATCGGCGATCATTGCCGCTGGCATGCTGCCCGCCGCGTTGGAGATGATGGACAATGCGATCATTCGCGCAGTCGAAGCGAGCGTGTTTACAGCCGGCTTGCCAACTGATGCTCAGGCCGTTCTGATCGTTGAGTTAGACGGCATCGAAGCCGGTATCGACGACGATGCCGAGCAGGCAGAAAACATTCTCAGAGAGCACGGCGCGCGTTCAGTTCATCGCGCGACGGATGCGAATGAAAGAAAAAAACTCTGGGCCGCACGCAAGGGCGCGTTTGGCGCCGTCGGTCGCTTAAGTCCTGACATAATGATTCAGGATGCCGTGGTGCCGCGGTCGCGTCTGCCCGAAGTGCTGGCTGAAACTTATCGCATCAGCGCGCGCCATCATCTGCAACTGGCGAACGTGTTCCACGCCGGTGACGGCAATCTGCATCCGCTGATCTGTTTTGATCTTCGCCGCGGGGATGATCTCGAGCACGTACGCCAGGCCGGCCGCGAGATTATGGAAACGTGTGTACGAGCAGGTGGTTCGATCACTGGCGAACACGGCGTTGGGTTAGATAAGAGCAGCTACCTGCCTTTGATATTCAGCGACGACGATATGGCTGCGATGTTACAAGTGCGCGCGGCATTCGATCCATCCGGTCTATGCAATCCCGGCAAGATTATTCCATTGCCACGCGGCTGCGGCGAAGCACGCGCAGTGGCGACAGTTACGATGTCAGTACCGGGAGCGGACCGGGGCCCCTACGCGGGCAACCCGCGTGGGGTGGTGGATGTGACCGGGTCGCCTCAGCGAGACGAGACTTCCCGAGGTTCGACAAACTCAAGTTCGTCGGACACTCCGCGCGAACGAGCCACCCAAAAGCAGGCGCTAATCTCGACTAAGCTCAATGAAGCACGAATCGCCCGCGAGTTTTCGTTGATTGTAGGCGATCAAAGTGTGCGCCGCCCTTCAGATCTTATCGGGAACTCACGAAGCAATGTGCTCACGACTGGACGACCGCTCGAAGTGGCGCCGCAGTCCAACGAAGCCGCAGCTCAGGTTATGCAACTTGCTGTGAAAGAGGATCTGACCGTGGTCCCCGCCGGTGCAGCCACCTGGATCGACGCGAGTAATCTATCGGACCGGGCGGATTTGATTATTAGTACCCGTCGCATGACCCGGCTCATTCGTCACGAACCCGCGGATCTGGTGGCAACGGCAGAGGCGGGCTTGACCTTTAGTGCTTTGCAAAAGCAACTGGGAGTTGCCGGACAATGGCTGCCGATCGATCCACCGGATGACGGGCGCGCGACTCTGGGCGGAGTGGTCGCGACCGGACTGGGTGGCCCACATAGTTTCGGCTTCGGCTCTCCAAGGTCGTACGTGATTGGCATGAAAGTGGTACTGGCGGATGGCCGTGCAATTAAAGCCGGAGGGCGTGTCGTAAAAAACGTTGCGGGCTACGATCTTTGTAAACTCTTCACTGGAAGTTATGGCACGCTCGGTCTAATCACTGAATTGACTTTCAAGCTGCGTCCGCTACCTGCGGAGAGTCGCACCGTCGTGGCTTCGGGCCCGCTCATCTCATTGATAGCCGCGGGGCGAAAAATCTACAGCCAACATTCTCCGGTTGCTCTTGAATTGGTCTCTCGGCGTCTCGCGAAGGATCTGCAAATCACTAGTGAAGGCCAGTGCGCTTTGATGATCAGATTTGTCGGATCGTCGCGTTCTGTCATCGCACAGACAGCGCAGGCGCTTAAACTTCTGCGCGACGACGGGAACCGCTGTGAAACAATCGACGACGACAAGCAGCAGTGGAGCAGGTTGAGCGCCGTGCCTTTGCAATCTGTCGGCGACTTAAAATGGCGCGTGGCTCTGCGTCCGACTGATCTGGCTGAATTTCTGAACGAGATGGCGGAACTGGAGAAGGATGAAGCCTCGCACCCGGAACTTCGTTGGCATGCCGGCCTGGGAGACGGCCGCCTGCGCGCAATCGCTCGCACTCCGGTGTATCATCGCGAAGCCGTGCGAGCGTTGAAGAGTCTGCGACAGAAGGCGGAAGCGCTCGGGGGCAGTCTGGTTATCGAAAGCGCGTCTGAAGAGATCAGAAATGAATTTGATGCCTGGGGTGATTTTGGTTCGGCGGGCGAGTTGATGAAGCGAGTTAAGGCGCAACTTGAT
>JAWWPL010000212.1:0-9746 GCA_033850605.1 Blastocatellia bacterium
ATAGTCGACGTCAAAAGTTGGATTCTTTCCCGGCGAGTACCGCTCAAAGATCGTCAGGCCGAGCGAGACTAGAAGCCAAGAGAGGTCGCTCAGCTTGAGAAAGAGATTGGAAAGCGATCCGTTATGATCAGTCATCGTTGGTTAGCAATTCCCTTAGGCGGTCGAATCCAAAATCCACAAACTACAATCTGGGTGCCATAAAGGCTGCCACGCTCGCCAATTTCATAAATCGTTCGATCTTTGAAATCTTGTCGCGCGGCACAAAGACCATGTCGCCCGGTTGCAAGGTCAAATCATTTTCCAGGTCGGCGGTGCGGCGAATGCTTTTCAGGTTCAGGAGTTTGACTTCTGCCGTGTCCGTATTGATGCGACGAAAGACCACGACCTGCGAAGATCTAGCGCCTTCCTTCATGCCACCTGCCAACATGATTGCCTGAAGCGCGGTGACTCGTTCGCGCATCTCGATTTTGCCGGGCAGGCTGACTTCGCCCGCGATTACAAAGTAGGGTTTCTGGAATTCCTTCAGCACGATGGTGGCCACCGGATCCTGTAAACGAACCGAGGCCTTTTTCAGAATTGCCAGGCGCGCCTGTTCGATCGTTAGTCCCGCGACTTTCAGGTCCCCGCCCACCTCAAGTGAGACGTAGCCGTCCGGCTGGACCGTCACTGTCTGATTGAATTCCGGTGAATAGCGGTACTGAACTTCGAACACGTCGCCGGGTTGGAAGCGATAGCGCTCTTCGGTGACCGTGGTCAATCGCGGTGCGGCCTGCTGCTGAGCAAGTGCGCTGACGCCCGTAGCGAGAAAGCAAATCGCGATTATCAAAAGCAGGCTCTTCTTCATTGGTACTCCCAAACTTGGTTTAGTGGCACAGGCTTCAGCCTGTAATTACGACCGAAGGAAACACAGACTGAAGTCTGTGCCACTCAACTACAGTCTTCGATACAGCCATTCGGGAACGGGATAGCGGCGCTTGTTCAAAACAAAACCAAGAAATTTCCCGCCGGCGTTTTCGATCGTGCGCTGGGCGTTGAGGATTTCATCGCGCCGGGTCTGACCGGCTTCGACAACGATAGCCACGCCGTCGACACTCGAACTCAGCACCGCGGCTTCTGAGGAAGTACGGAGCGAGCGACAATCGATCAGAATGTTGTCGAAAGCCACACGGAGAGCGTCGACCGTATCCAATCCAGTGTCGACCTGTTCCCCCATTCTGCTCACTCGCATTAAAGATCTCTGAGGCAGTTCATGATCCAGGTCGTCGTCAAAATCGACGCCGTTCCTCCGCCCGGAGTTTTTTGCCGGCAGCATCCAGATGTTGTCGATGTTCGTCGGATTACAGTTCCAGGGCATTTGCAGATAGTCTTCGACCCCCAGGGTTTGCATTCTTTCCGCGCTGACAATCAAGGTGCGCCGTCCGGTGTGACGCGCCAGTTCGACGGCAAACAATTGCGCGACGTGCGAAACGCCTTCGCCCGACGAAGCCGAGGTAAACGCGATCGCTGCGCCCCCGTGCAGCCTTTGCGCCGAGTTCTGCAGATTCGCCAGCAACAGCTGCAGGTTGTGCCGCCGTTGCCCATTGCTGCGAATGCGCGGCAGGGGTATTTCGTTTCCGTTTATTTGCTCTTGAAGTTGCACAGTTTGTCCTCCCGATCTAACTCTCCAGTTGAGCCATCGGGTTACTCTCGATCTCGTTTGTTTGCGCTTTGCTGCGTCCCATTAACCGGCGGCTATTTT
Organism: Blastocatellia bacterium; assembly: GCA_033850605.1. GTDB lineage: Bacteria > Acidobacteriota > Blastocatellia > Pyrinomonadales > Pyrinomonadaceae > UBA11740. Next base: position 1,739 of record JAWWPL010000212.1, read on the forward strand.
CAGGCACTGTCGCCAGTACGGCCGCCCCGGTAAGTGCTTCCAATTCCCGCGGCGTATGAATCGTGTCGCCGAGCATTTCGGCTGAGAACACCGTCCCCACGCTCAACAACGCAGCCACGAAAACGCCGAGCACCAGATTCATAGGACGATTCGGTGACGAAGGAATCTGTGGGACCGCCGGAGCTTCAGCGATCGACACGTTGGTTATTTTCTGCCGATCAAGTTCGTCGGCGATGCGGGCTTCCTCGCGCTTCTTGGCATAAAGCTGATAGTTCTCTTCAGCTTCCTTTACCTGGCGCTGCAGATCATTGTGTTGCGTTGTGTCGCCCTCTAACTTACGCAGAGAGCCTTCGTAATCCCGTAACTGCGCGGCCAGCGTGTCGCGGCGAGCCTGCGCACCGGTCTGTTCCAGACGCGCGCGCGAGTATTCGGTTTCCAGCGTCTGGCGCAAAGGATTCAAGTCGGTCGCCTGTTCGGTCGAGGTTTGCGATTCTGCTTTGGCCAGCGCTTCTCTGGTTGTACGAATCTGTTCGTCAACTTCGCGCACCAGGCGGTCATCGGGACGAAACTTTGTCAACAGTTGGGTGCGACGGTTTTGCAGCTCGACCATCATGGTATTCAAACGCTCAGCTGAGTATTGGGCCGGAATTGATCTGCTTTGCGTGACGATGCGCTTGGGCGTGGCAGCCAGTTGCTGCTCGATTCTCTTGATCCGATTCGTGGCTTCGTTGACTGCTGCCTCGCTCTCCAGCAGCTTGGCCTTCGCTTCGGCGGCTTTCTGCAACGTCAAATCCTTTTGCTGGGCCAACACGACCAGGTTGTTGTCTTGCTGAAAACCGCTCAGCTGCTTTTCCGAATCATGCAACTGGGTTTCGTATTGGTCCGCTTTCTCTTTAAAGAAATCCGACGCCCCGGTTGGGTGATGAAGTTTCAGATGTTTCTCAAGATAGAGTTCGCCGAGCTTCTTCAGTACCGCGGCCGCTAGTTCCGGCGAGTTGGCTGAGTAGCTGATTGAAATGACGTTTGCTTTCTTGACCGGCGCGATTACCAATTCCTTCGCCAGGTCATTGGCCGCCTTCTCAATCCGTTCAGGTTCGGACATCGACTTCTTCCAAAACCGCGACGGCCCTGGTTGACCCAGGCCGCTTTCCTTCGCCACCTGCGTCAGCAGATCACGGCTGGTCAGCAACTCTATTTCGGAATTGATTTCGGATTCGCCAACTTCACTGTCGACTCCGGCCGGGGCACTGGTAGCTTCAGGCGTGATCGCCACATCGAGGCGCTGGTTCTTTACCAGGATCTTCATGCGCGATTCGTACTTGTTGGGAAGTACCCAGGTGATAGCTGCCGTGCCAGTTACTACGGCAAGGAAGATAAACAGCACCAGCCCTCTGCGACGAAATAGGGCACTGGCCCCGTCCCGCAGATTGATTGAATTGCCGTTAAAGCCTGTCGTCAGTTCGCCCTTCATAAACTAACTTACCGAAGGGTTTAAATGATGAATTGGCGGGCAATTCCACCTCCTGAGCTGTGTTTTCCTGAGGCAGACTCGTTCGGTGCGATTTGGTTTGGTGTTTTTTCCCTGCTGAACAAAAGCGATCCACGAAACCACACTAAATTCCGCGGGTACCGCGGGCAGCCTGCCCGCGCGCACGCGCAAGCTGCGCGTGCGTACATTCCTCGCGAAACTTTTACCCTTTCGTGTTTTTAGGGGATCGTTTCACCTGTACCGCGGGCAGCCTGCCCGCGCGAGCACGCGCAAGCTGCGCGTGCGTACATTCCTCCAAAAGGACATTACAGGTTTGATTCAGAGTATTATGCGGATTGGTTTACACTCGCCCCGTAACTCCAGCGCCAAACCAATTGGTTAATAACCAAGTCATGTCACGTTTTCCTTGGAGAGCGCCAAAGATTGAAGGGTACCGGGCTCCCGGCTCATGCCGATTGGATCTAATGCCCATAATTGTCGGCGCGCCACGATCGGGCACCACCCTGCTCAGGTTGATGTTGGATTCACACCCGGCATTGGCGATCCCGCCCGAAACAGGCTTTCTCAAGCTCGCGACTGAACTAAAGGGCCGTAACCGTAAGCTGCGAGAACGGTTTGTTCGCGCACTCATGACATATCCAGCTGAAGCTCCGTGCTGGCCGGATTTTGAAATATCAGAGGAAGCATTACGAACCGCGGTGACCGCAATCTCTCCCTTTTCGATCGCTGAGGGATATCGGGCCTTCTATCGTTTGTATGCTGATCGCTTCGGAAAACCGCGCTGGGGTGACAAGACTCCGCTCTACTGCATGAACTTGCCGGCGATTCGCAAAGTTCTGCCCGAGGCCCGCTTTGTCCACATCATTCGTGACGGGCGCGCCGCGGCACTTTCTTTGAAGAGAATGTGGTTTTCACCCAGCGATAAGATCGGGGAGCTGGCGAGTTATTGGCGTAATTGCGTGCTGGAGGCGCGTCGTGCCGGAACTGGCAGGCCCGACTATCTTGAAGTCCGCTACGAGGAATTGATCCTGAATGCCGAAGCAACGCTCAAGAGAATCTGTAACTTCATTGATCTGGAATACAACGAGATTATGCTTCAGTATTACATTGGCGCTCCACTGCGGCTTAAAGAACACAAAGGACGCACCCTTTCGGACGGCACTTCGCTGGTTACTCAGGAACAGCGAATCCGCCAGCAACAGCGCGCTACTGAACCTCCCGACCCTGCTCAGGTCCTTGGATGGAAGACTGTGATGAGCGCTAAGGAGCGGAAGGAATTCGAGGCTGTCGCCGGCGATCTATTGGCAGATCTCGGATATGAAACTGAGAGAAATAGCGTCTCCTTGCAGCATGAAAAAAGCGTTTAATAGAAGAGACTGAAGAATGAGAGAGCGTTTTACCAATCCGCTAGATTCAATTTTTAGACATGGGGCGAGGTTGCGATCTGCGATTCGATACATCGTGGGAAATCAGTCGTTGAGACGTGCCAGGCACGCAAGCTCCGGCTCGGTTTCCCCGAGTCTACCTGACGTATTTCCTTTCGCGGTGGAGATGGGAGAGCGGTTCGGCTGTTCCCATCTGATAGCGCTCGGCGAATCGACAGCGGTTAGTTTGCTGCGACTCGATCCGCCGCTGGGGATCATCGGAGTCGTTCCCGGCAAGGATTTGGCGATGTGCCGGCAACAAAACGGATTCGCCGCCACTTGGATTGAAGGGACCTTCGACGGAGGTAATGGAATTTCATTGGCGCCGAAAACCTTGAAGCGCAGCATCATTGTCTGCACTGATGTCATTGAGCGGCTTACAAACCCTGTACATTTGTTTGAGCCCCTGCGGAAATGGCTAGATCATGCACCGCTGTGCATTTTGACGAGCGGCGCCAGCCAATCTGCTGAGAGTGATGGAAGTCCGGCAGAGATGAGGTTGGGCAGGTGGAGCGTGACAGAGTTCGAGCGCTTACTCAGCGTTGCCGGATTCAACCTACAGTTCATCGGGTTGACTGCGAGCAACGCGCGTAGTTTTGAGAAAAAAACAATTCTGGCGGTAATCACAAACAATGCCATGGTCAGCCCATATCAAGTGAAGGCCCCCCCGGATTTCCGCGTCGTCGCCTTCATGGCTGCATACAACGAAGAGGACATCATTGTTGAATCGATCAAGAAATGGACCGACCAGGGGATCGAAGTGCATATCCTCGAAAACTGGTCTACTGACAAGACCTATGACTTAGCAAAAGAGTTGGAGACTCACCTCCCGGTTACAGTCGAAAGATTTCCCAGCACCGGGCCATCAAGGCATTTCAATTGGGGAGCCATGCTCGAACGAATCGAAACGCTTTCCAAAGAAATTGACGCCGACTGGTTCATCCGCCGCGGGGCTGACGAGATTCTGACCTCGCCATGGCCCGGCGTGAGCTATCGTGACAGTCTCTATCTGGTGGATCAGGCCGGCTTCAATTGTGTAGATCACACCGTCATCGACTTTCATCCTGTGGATGACGGGTTCCAGCCGGGCACGGATCATGAACGTTACTTCACGTATTTCGAGTTTGGGAAAGATCCGTGCAATTTTCTGCAAAGAAAAACATGGAAGAACTGCGGACAGCGTATTTCAATGGTCCCGACCGGTGGTCACGACTTACCATTCCGAGGCCGCCGCGTCTACCCCTTTAAGTTTTTGTTAAAGCATTACCCGGTCAGGTCACAAAGTCATGGCGAGCAGAAGATATTCAGGGAACGAAAAGCCAGATGGAATCCTGAAGAAAGAGCCAAAGGTTGGCACATCCAGTACGATGCTATCGAAGAGGGCCATGTCTTTCTGCGTCCAGCATGCGAGCAAGAGTTTTTCGCTGAAGCAGACTTCAACAAAAACTATCTCGTTGAGCGCCTCTCTGGCATTGGCATACTACGCTAAGAGAGTATGGCCTTCTTCTTCCCTACTGGCTCGATCGCGCCATCTCATCGACGACTATCCCGTCGGGTTGGGGGTTGGCACTAATCCTGTTCCTTAGAAAAGATCACCACAAAGTCACAAAGTCACAAAGACACAAAGTGCCTTTTTCCTGATTGATTATCTTAGTGACCTTCGTGTCTTTGTGGTTATTCCTCTTAGTTGTACTGCGAGCTCGCAGCGCAGGCTGGCAGCCCGCGCTACCGCAATCCCTAATTGGTTAAGCCGATCAGACTAGATTGTGGTTGGTGTCTGACCAGCAGCGAATTCTCTCAGGGCTTCGGCTAACGGATGGACGTGATCGCGGTAGCGAAGGACCTCGCTATAATAGCCGGCGGCAACCTGCTTTTCACCGTACTGCTCGTAGTAAGGGGGATGAGTAAGAAATGAACCGTTTAACTCGCCTCTGCGAACCTGACGCAAACACTCTGTCCTAAGACAATCCTTTCCTTCGCGTTCGAGAATCCGGTCAACCTCAGCAGCGAGTTCAGAATATTCGCGCACTGCTCGCAGCTTCCGAGCCAACAAGTCGTCGTCCAGTTCGATCCGAACAACGGCCGCCACCGCCGAATAGTTTGATTCCCCACGCGCCAGGAGCGTGTCATAACTGGCGATCGGGCGATTGGCGCTCCGATTCGCCATTTCGGCAGCCGCGTCAACGATGAGACGGCATACGTCATGGGCAGGGTTGTACCCTTCGATGGCGTCGCTAACAACGTAATCAATCTGGCTGTTTACGAAAGCGTCGGCCAGGGCCTGGGTGAGGTCGAGGAACAAATTAAAATTTCGACTTACTATCGCCCGATAGAACTCAACGTCGGTAAAACGTCCGTAAAGCTCACCTGGCTCAATTCCGATCTGCGCGAGGATGTTGGCGGTGGCCGGCAACCTTGAAGCGCCTTGCCGGCCCGAACCATCGGTTAGCACAAAGACCTGCGGACGGCCGAGATTCATCCAGCCATATACGCGCAGTTCATGACCAGGATGGGCAATTACTAACGCTGCCCGGCCGTCGGGTATGTAAGTCCGCATTTTCTTTAAGGGGGCGCGGATATAATATCACGCTCGCTCGCGGCCGGCTCCAGGGATCAGCTTTGGGTGGTGCCTTGTTTTGAAACCCTCATGGGAGTTAAGACAATCCACGAAGCCATACGAAACGTTATTTCGCGCCCATTTCGTGTGATCTCGTGGATCGTTCTTGCTCAGGGAAAGACAACACGAAATCAAACTAGGGCACTACCCGGCTCACGATTCAGGACGCGAGAATCGCACTCATCTTACGGACTTGATCACGGGAAGCTTCGCGGCCTTTAACTCCTGATTTAACGCTGGAATATCTTGTGAAATGATCGTCTGCCAGTTCTCCTGAATCGTGCGCGAGTCTTTCAACACATCGGGGACCGCCGCAGCGGCCTGTGGCGTTGGCGCTAGATCCACGTCCTGGATAAGGCCGAAAAGGGTACGCAGATTACCTGTCGTAAGTGCAATGCTCGCGCGCGATCCGGTGCCGCCGCCGCCACGGCGTCCGCCACCGCCAGTGCCAGCGAGTGCCTGAAGTTTTTCGGCCAACGCATCGAGGTGTGTTTTGAGATCGCCCTCCGGAACACGCGGTCGCAACTCAGCGATCTGGCCGCGAATCGGCTTGACGATTTCAGAGATGGAGTTTAATGCCCGCCATTCGTCATAGAGCTGCTTCGATAGCCTGAATTGCTCTGCCAGATCGGCGCTCGAAGTCTTGACCCGCGGATCCATCACGAGCGTCAAGCTCTGCTGCCAACTCTTTCCGCCGACGGTCAGGACCACCGTGTACTTCCCCGGCATTGCCCAGGGCGAAGTAGGGTCCGGCGCCGTATTGTGATAGACGGCGGCGATCGGATACTCGGGGTCCAAGCCCGGAATCGGAGCGTAATGCAGGTCCCAGAGAAACCGATGCATGCCCGGTTCGCCGCCGAGCTTCTGCGGCGGCCTAACCCAGTATGGAGGTATTGCCAGAGCCGGATCGGGCGTCGGCAGAGGGTCGGCGCTCGAGTAACGCCGCACCACCACGCCGGCTTCATCCTTGATTTCCAGGGTCGCCGTTCCCGACCCGTTCCCGCCGATGTAGTAATCGATCATGGCGCCGTCGGGTGGGTTTTCGCCGGCAGGCTCGTCGGGGGGTAGCGGCGTATCACTATTGGTGTTCCAGCGGACGCGCAGGGCAGTCTGCGGACGAAACAGCACTGCGGGCGCTTTGGTGATGGACGCCTGGAGTTGCCGGAGCGGATTGATGTTGTCGAGAATCCAGAAACCTCGCCCATGAGTGGCTACGCACAAATCGTCGCCCTTAATAATCAGATCGCGAATTGAGCTGGCGCCCATATTACCCCGCAGCGATTGCCAGTGATCGCCGTCGTCGAACGAGACATAAACAGCCCGCTCGGTACCGGCGAACAACAAACCCTTTCTTTCGGGATCCTCGCGGACAACGTCGGTATTTTCATTATCCGGGATGCCGCTATTTATTTCAGTCCAGGTTGCGCCCGCATCATGCGTTCGATAAATGTGTGGCCTTAGATCGTCCAATCTCAGCGTGTTAACGGCTGCATAGGCCGTGTTTTTATCAAAGTGGCCGGCGTCGAGAATTGAAATCTTCTGCCATGGCTTCAGTTGTTTTGGAGTGACGTCGATCCAATGCGCGCCGCCGTCGGTCGTGCGATGAATCAGGCCATCATCGGTCCCCGCCCAAATCAGACTTACGTCCAGCGGCGATGGCGCCACGGCGTAAATCACGCCACGCTGAGTCGGCTGTGCCGTCGGTTGCGAGCGGTACTTACCAACCGTCTCCGGCACTTCGAATGTCTTACGAGTTAGATCAGGACTTATTTGATCCCAGTTGCGGCCGCCGTCTCTCGTCTTCCAAAGCGTGTTGCTCGAAAAATAAAGCACATGCGGATCGACCGGCGAGAAAATCACCGGCTGGGTGCGCACCACGCGAAAATCCGCCGGGCGAATAGGCTTCGGCATGATGTTCTGTGCCTGACTCGTACGTCGATCGTAACGCGTCAGCTTCCCGCCATAAACGATGTCGGGATCCAGGGGATCAGGCGTCACATATCCGTATTCTTCAGCATTAACCGGATGCCATTCGCGGAAAGTGATCTCGCCGTCATTGCCGCGGCTGGCGATGCAAACAGAGCCGCTCTCCTGTTGGCCGCTGCACAATCGATAGGGAAACGCGTTGTCCGCGTTGACGTGATAAAGCTGTGCGGTGGGTTGATTGTACCAACTGCTCCAGGTCTTTCCGCCGTTGGCGGTTATCACTGCTCCCTGATCGCTGCCCAGCAAAACCACATCAGGATTGTTCGGATTAATCCAAACGTTTTGATAATCGTCGCCGCCCGGCGCACCGCGAAACGCCGACCAGGTCTTGCCGCCGTCAGAGGACTTCCAACTCACGGTGCTGGCGACAATTACTACGTCGGGATTCTTAGGACTAAATCTTGGGACTGAAAGGTCGCCGCCGCCGATGCGTCCCGCCGGACGTGGATCCTTCGTAATGATGACCCAACTCTCGCCCGCGTCATCCGAGCG
>JAWWPL010000279.1:0-8038 GCA_033850605.1 Blastocatellia bacterium
TTTTGAAAATGCTTGCGCGCAGTTTCCATCTCGTTATTGGCAAATGCGATCCGGCCCGTCCCCAGTTCGTAGGTCATAGAAACGATTGCCGCGCGATAGCCATCAAGCTCTTTTTTAATTTCCAGCAACCCACCCGCGCCAGAAGTTGTCGGAGCCGTGACGCTGGGCCTCCCGGATGCGATGCTGGAAATGACACTCGGAAATCCGAACCGGCTCTTGGTTTTCTGTACCACGGTCTCAGGCTTCTTCACGCTCATCATCAAGTAAGCCGAGCCCGCTTCCGAGATTCGTCCCAGGCGATAGTTCGTGTCACCAATCTTTGCCAGCATCAAGTTCGCATTAAAGCCATTGTCGGACAGACTGCTCGCAGTTTCGGCCGCGGCGCCCGCCGTTGATCCGGCCCGGCCCGCAACCGCATTCGCCGCGCCTTGACTCTTTTCATCCTCACCCCGGGCCGTGACGAATGCCTGATAAGCCTTCTGATAGTGATCGAGGGCAACCTTGTATTGACCCTGGATCAGATACAGGTCACCGAAGCCGTCTTCAGTCGCGGCAATACCTCGCGGATTATTTGTCTGAGTGTAAAGATTGAGTGCAGTTTCCAGATAACCTAATGCCTGATCGGCATGGCCTTGCCTGAGCAGCGTGCGCCCCCGATTCAGAGCCGCGGCAGGATCGTTTTGCTGCACATCCACGGAAAATGCGCCGGCGGTAAAAAGCTGCGTGGATACGAAAACCAAAGAGCAAACGAATAGGAAAACTAAAACCGCATTCCTCAATTTCATAACTTCCTTGCCTTTTCCGGATTTACGGGCAGAGCCCGACTCCTGGAAATCCAGGATAACGGAAAGGCAAAGCCTTTCCGCACATCTGACGGCAGAGCCGCACTTCTCGCGTTTTTTCTCGCACCGATCCTGCTTACTTATGAATCAGCTCCAGCACTGTCACCAGCACCGGCGCTCTGGTCGCTACGTTCATGCGTATCACGGCGGGCTGCGGCGCGCTTTGATCCAATCCCAGGCCGCGCGTGGTTGCGACTTGTTCCCTTTCAGTTTGGGGTTGCCCCGACGTGTGACTTGCGACCACCTTTACTTCAGCCTTGTTGGCGTCCTGAAGCTGCGCCCAAACTTCCGTTAGTGGACGCCACGGGCACTTGCCTTTGTTCGCCGCGCAAAAATTCACCAGGTCACTGCCGGTCGGAACCAAAGGCAGCGGCCTGCGCGTTATCACAACGTAGAGCCTCTCGGTCGCGGGATTATTATCAAAGACGAACCAGTGGTAACGTTCGTCGGCCTCCTGGCTCGACGGTACTTCCATCGGCACGTGCGCCTCGATCCAATTCTCTCCTTCGTCCAGTCGCGGATCGGGATAAATCATCTCTGGTTGACCAGCGCCCTCGGTATGAAAGACGTAGAGGAAACCGTCGACACTTGGTTCCAGCGAGATCCGAACACGATCGCCGCTGTGAAACTCGCGCCCCGGTTCGACGCGTACGCTGCGGCCATTGGAATCGCGCATATAAAGCGTGTAGCCCAGGCCGATGGCCTGAACCGGGCCGCTCACATCCATGCTGTTCTGGTTCGAATAACTCTTTGTATTCGCGTTGGCCGTATGCGAGTTCGCGTTCATTGCCGTCGACGACGATGCGCCACTGTTCGCGTTTCGGGGTGGCCGGGGTCTTCGCCGGGCATTCATATTTGTCGTCTTTGGGCGCGTACTCAGAAACGCGCCACGCACATCGTCATCCGGCTCCTGCGCATTGACGATCAAAAACCCGCAGACAAAAGCGACGATCAGTAACAGCATGATCAGACTTCTTGATTTCATTTAAATTTTCTCCGGTGGAAAAATCCTAACTCACTTGTGGTCAATGCGAACCATGAATATGACGGGTGCTCCTTCCGCGTTTTGCGGAACTTTGACCGAAACGAACGGTGACGCGCCGGTTTTGATGACCTCGGCCCCGACTGAGTTCGCCCTGGCCTGCTCGCGAACAGCGTCCAGCTGCTTTTGCTCGTCCTTAGTGAGTTCGTGCAGTGCCGCGCTGTTCAAGAATTCAGGTGCCGACATCGCTTTGGTTGAGAATATTATCGTGAATTCGTCCGTTCCAGCCGCCTGATCGAGCGTGATCCAGTTTTCTTCCTTGCCGGTATCAGCGGGAAAGGCGAAGTCCTGACCACTCTTAACTTCATTGGTTTTGACGCCGAACGCCGTGGCCGGCCTGGCCGTCAGAAAAGTAGTAGGCGCATTTTTCTCGCCGGGACCAATGATATAAACGTAGCCGTTCTCACTCGGCGAGAAATGAAACTTGAACTTCTGTCCTGAATTCATCGACAGCGACTCACCTGCGCGCACGGCATCGGCCTTATTCGCCGTGTTCACCTCAACCCAATAGCGGCCAATCTCGTGTCCACCCGCTGGCAGCTCGGCTCCACTGGTTGCGCCGTTTCCATTCGTTCCCTTGGCCGGATCAGTGCGCGCCACATTCTTGTTAGCGCTGGCTCCCATGAAATGAATCACCGCATAACCGCCGGCGCCTGCCACCAGCAGGAGCACAACGATTCCCACAACGACGAAAGGCAAAGGTGAACGCCGCGCTTGAGCGGCGGTTGGCACAGCGGGCAGCTGAGAAGATGCGAGCGAACCGGCGCTTCCGAGTTGACTCGACACCATCATCGTCGGTTGCGAGACCCCTGCATCAACCGGCTCGACTTTTTTGGGAGCGGCCATTACGGTCGGCATCGTCGACGACTGGCTGGCGATATTCGCTGATGGAACCACGCCGTGCGGCGTGGCAGAGCCTTCAACTCCCGTCGGTTTGGCTTCGACGACCATTGTTGCCGCAGTTCGTTCCGAAGCAGTCAGTGGCCCCCGTTCTGAACCAGAGCCGGCTGCGCCAGATCCGTCAGCCACCGACACGTACGAGGTCGCGGCTATTCCTTCCGCTCTCAAAGCACTCCTGAGCTCACTCTCTAATTCACTGGCAGTCGCCTGGCGTTGGCCGCGATCCTTAGCGATAGCGCGCGCGATGGCTCGACTAAAACCTTCAGGAATGCTGTCGTCAACCTGGTGCAGCGGTGGCGGTGTATTACTGACGTGTTGGCGCCGCAACTCAGAAAGCGTAACCCCGTCGAAGGGGCGCCGGCCGGTAATCAATTCATAGAACACCACGCCCAGGCTATAGATGTCGGCGCGTCCATCTATTTCAGAGTTGCCGTCCTCTGGTAACTCGCCCCACTGCTCGGGCGACATGTAATACGGAGTCCCAAGCATCTGGCCGGCGATCGTCAGATTGGTATTGCCGGTCTTCTCAGCGCCGGCAACTTCACGCAACTTGGCGATTCCCAGATCGAGCAACTTTACGACCGGCTCGCCGCCGGTGCTCGGTTTCCCGATCATTATGTTTTCAGGTTTGAGATCGCGATGAACGACTCCCATAGCATGAGCGGCATTGAGCACGCCCATGATTGGATCGAGCACAGACACCGCGTCGGCCGGCGAGAACTTGCCGCGCTTCTTCAGCTCCGCATCGAGCGTGTGGCCCTCGACATATTCCATGACAAGGTAAATCGTCCCATCGGCTGAGGTGCGCAGATCATAAACCGTGACCGCGTTGTGGTGACGAAAGCGGCGGGCCGCCTGTCCTTCGCGTTGAAAGCGGCGCAACCATTCAGAGTTGCTGCGCATTTCCGGCGGCAGCACCTTGATGGCAACCCGGTCGCCCAGCAGAATGTGCCGTGCGCGATAAACCGCACCCATCCCACCTTTGCCTAGCAAGGCTTCGATCTGGTATTGGCCGTCCAGCACTTTGCCGGTCAGCGCCGACGGATCTTCTTCCAGGACCTCGCCGTCGGTAGGGCAGAAGCTCAGGCTGTCATCAAATTTTTCGTTGCAGGAAGAGCAGTATTTCATGCGGGTGGTAGTTTACAACAGGGAGGGGATTCTCGGGTATAGGACTATGGGCGAATAGGACCTATAGGTCGTATACGGCCTATATACTTTTATAGAAACATCACGCCCACGACGTAGATCACAAAGTCAGCGCAAAAGTGGGCAATCATGGCCGACTCCAGGCCTCGTTTCCAATAAAGATAGCCGAACGAGACGGCGGCTATCCCATTCATAACCAGCGCGACGACGACCACCGCGGGTGTAATCTGCATGACGCGAGACGCCGCCGGTAGATGGCCTAATCCAAACAGAACAGCGACCAGGACGTTTGCAATCCAGAAAGTGGCAGATGATGCCCGTGCTTTCTGTCGCTGAAAAATTCTGACTCCCAGCCATGCAAACAACGTCAATAGAAACAGCCGTGTCAAAATCTCTTCGTCCAGGCCGCCGTAAAAACAGGCGAGTAGTCTTTTCCAGATCGAGACCTGGGCGGCCCGCACAAATGGCAGGCCGGGCATGTGCGGAGCGACGAAAAGAATAATAACGGTTAAGATCACGCCCACTGCAATTCCTACCAGTGCGCCTGCTTTGAATGAATCTGTGGCCCTGACTTGAGACTCTTCGTGATAAAGCCAACTCTCGAGTAGGGGCGCACCCAAGCCGATCTTTCTCGCCAGCAACAGACCCACGCCAATAAACACACCAAACAGCAGAACATTTTGAGCGACGCCAATTAGGACGAGCAGCGGAAGAGGTATTGGGATTGGCGGAGAGGCCTCAATCAACGGGCGAAAAACTTCCAGAGCGAGAGGAACCCCTGCGGCCGCACCGAAGATCGCTGCAATCAAGAGAAACCACAGAACCCGCCAGGGGAATCTCTTCGACTGTTGTGCAGGAGCAAATGCCGGTGGAGTTTGAATCTTCGCGGCCTCTTTCATTAGGGCGTTAATATACTTGACGCATCAGCGAAATCTTCGAAATAACGCCGAAGGCGTTCCCGAATTCCAGCCCAGGGCAACGCCCTGGGAAAGGAGTGCCAACCGAAATTCGAACTCTGGAAGAGTTCGCGAGCGGCAAACGGCCATCTCCATAGCCGTGATATCTGGCCTCAACCTTTGACGACGGTGACTAGCTCCACATTCGGGAACTCTTTCAGAGTTCCCTGATTTGATTTCGTCTCGGCTCCCAGGGCGTTGCCCTGGGCTGGAATTCACGAACGCCTTCGGCGTTTTCCCTACAGGAAAGAGGTTCACCAGAGACACCGTGCGGAATCGCGGTGCTAATGGGAGAGTGAAAACCTTCATCAGAGTAAGAAGGCAATCAGTAAATCCGTTCCGCATACTCAGCCACCATTCGGTCGCTGCTAAAGAGCGGCACGAGAGTCTGCATCGAGCGCTTCATCATTGCGACCCAGGCGCGCGGAATGTTTTGCTCGTCCCGATCGTAATAGCGCGGTACAACTTCCTCCCTCAGCATTCGGTACATCGATTCAGCTTCGCGACGATCGGCTTCTGCGGGAGTCAGCTCACTCAGGTCTCCAATCGCAAACCCATTATCGCCTTCGTAACCTTCCAGCCACCAGCCATCGAGCACGGAAAAATTCAACCCGCCATTAATCGCTACTTTCTGTCCGCTCGTGCCCGAAGCTTCCATGGGCCGGCGCGGCACGTTCATCCAGACATCGACGGACTGGACCAACTGTCGCGCCGTCTCTTGATCGTAATCTTCAATGAACGCAACTCGATCGCGCAACGAACTGTCACGCTGCCATTCGATCAGTTGTTGCAGTACTCGCTTCGCTTCCTGATCCTGCGGATGGGCTTTGCCGGCAAATACAAATTGGATCGGACGTTCGGGATCGTTGATTAGCCGGACCAGACTCTCCGGGTCGCTCTGGAGCAGATCCCAACGCTTGTACCCGGCCACTCGCCGGGCAAAACCAACGGTCAATATCTCCGGATCGAACATGGTCCGCGCGGCTTCGATATAGTCTTCGCTTTCACCGCGAGCCAGCCGGGCTTCAAACGAGTGATCCCGAACATAGGCCACCAATCGCTGCTTCAGCAGCAGATGCGCCTGCCACAATGCCTCGTCGTCGATTGTTTCAACTCCATAGGCCCAGACACTCGCGTCCCGGACTCTGTCAACCCAATCTTCGCCGACGCGTTGTTCATAAAGCCGGCGGAGCAGCGGTGCGACCCAGGTCGAGGGATGAATGCCATTAGTGACCGAGGTAATCGGAACTTCGGCGACGTTGAGCGTGGGCCACATCCGCTGCCACAGTTCACGAGAGACTTCGCCGTGCTTCCGGCTGACCCCGTTTGTCGAACGACACATGCGCAGGGCCAGCGGCGTCAATCCAAACGATTCCTGGGAATCACCGTTGACTCGGCCTAACTTCAGAAAATCGTCCTGCGAAATCCCCAAAGCAGCCTGGGGCCAATCGGCAAAACATTTCTGCACCAACGCCCTATCGAATTCATCATGCCCGGCCGCGACCGGCGTGTGGGTGGTAAACACGCAACGCTCGCGCACGCGACCTGCGGCTTCAGCAAAACCGATGCCCTCGCGTTCGATCAACTGCCGTGCAAGTTCGAGCGTGAGAAACGCAGAATGCCCTTCGTTGAGATGGTATACCCCGGGATCGACTCCCAGCTTTTGCAGCAAGCGCGCCCCGCCGATTCCCAACATCATCTCCTGCACCAGACGAGTTTCGCGATCTCCACCGTACAGATGTCCCGTCACCAGCCGATCAGTCGGTTCGTTCTCGGCGACATTGGTATCCAGCAGGTAAAGCTGCACCCGACCGACATCAGCCCGCCACACACGAGCGCGCACAACCCGGTTGCGCATGGCAACTTCGATCAGCAGTGGCTTACCAGCGGCATCATTTACCGTGTGCAACGCCAACTCATCAGAGTGATTCTCGCGATACGTTTCTTCCTGCCACCCGTCAGACCTCAGGCGTTGCCGGAAATAACCAAAGCGATAGAACAACCCGACGGCGACCAAGGGCAGGTTCAAATCGCTCGCTGACTTCAAATGATCGCCGGCCAGAATTCCCAGCCCGCCTGAATAAAGCGGCAGCGAGTTGTGTATGCCGAACTCGGCGCAAAAATACGCGACGGGAGTTTTCCGAGTAATACGGGGAGCAAGTTGCAGCTTTGGCCATGGCCGACCATCACTCAGGTAATCGGTGAACCGAGCCGACAAACGTTGGATTCGATCGGCGAACGCCGGATCGGCAGCCACTTGCGCCAGTCTCAAATCTGAAACCTGGCTTAGCAGAAGACGTGGGTTTTGCTCGCACTGTTGCCACAGACCGGGATCGAGATCGCGAAACACTTCATTGCCATCCGGCGCCCAGCTCCACCAGTAATTCCAGGACAATGGTTGTAGCGGCTCGAGCGGCGGCGGCAGCATTCGGGAAGCGGTCACACTCTCGCTATTGTTTTCAATTTCAGTAGACATTCGTTGGCTTCGGTAATGTGCAATGGAACTTTAGAGCATAAAGAAAGCGGCCAAGCCGCCAGAAGAGAAGGAGTGATTTAGCAGAAATCGACCCATTCGGTCAACGTGGGAAGGTGTCAGAAGCCCGACCGTGATGGAGGGCAACTCACGCATCGCTCACTCATCGCCGTCTATGAAAGGCCCATCCTGACCATTGACGACGTAAAATCTATGTAATCAACTTTGGCCGTCACGATTCAAGGTGCAATCGTATTTGGTTTTATTTCAATACTGGATATGCAAACTGCACGTGTTTGTTCAGGATGAGAGTTGCGGCACTTGCCCTCCCTGACGGTCGAGCTTCTGACACTACTCGCTGAACTTCTGATTCTGCAAAAATATTTCCGCATCTCGGGCTTGAAAGAAAACCAGCCGCACTTCCTTTAATTGCAGATCAGTGGCGAGAAAGTTTTCAATCGTTCGCGATGCGACCTGAGCTGCTTTTTCCGGAGGATACCCATAAACGCCGGTTGAGATGGCCGGAAAAGCGACTGAGCTCAAATTCTTTTCCACGGCCAGCGTCAAAGAGTTGTGATAACAGTTGGCCAGCAGTTCGGCCTCCTTCCCGTGCTCCTCGCCATAGATGGGTCCGACGGTGTGAATGACGTAGAGCGCAGGCAGTTTTCCTCCGGTCGTG
>JAWWPL010000326.1:0-4681 GCA_033850605.1 Blastocatellia bacterium
ACCGAGCCCGTCGGTTGAGCGTCAAAGATGGGTGTCCAGGTGCGGCCGTAGTCATCCGTTTTCCAGACGCCGCCATTCACCTGTGCGACATAGAACACATTCGGCTGCGAAGGGACTCCGGCTACGGCGCGCGTGCGACCGCCGCGAAATGGACCGATGCTGCGCCAATGAAGCGACCTGAATAGATCGGAATTGAATTGCTGAGCTGATGTCAGCGAAGCAGCCGTGATCATGGAAGCGCCGCATAAAAGCAAGGCGGCGATGCATCGCTGAAGGGATAGCGGTCCTGAAGATCGTTTCATAGTCTGCTCACAAGAAAGAGATTGGTTTATTAGTGGCCGATAGTAGCGCCAACGCCTTTCGAAAGTCTAACTGGGAGAGTTGAAGTATGCCCTAAGTGAAGTTGTTCTCTGCGTCCTCTGCGAGGACCTCTGATTCTTCTCTGCGGTTTATTGGCCAAGCCAAAGACATTAGCCGCAGAGAGCGCAGAGGTTGGCGCAGAGGGCCGCAGAGAAAACTGAAATTAGGGCAGCACCGAATTGAAAGTACTCTAAACTTCAAGGTGTATAGAGTACCAACTTTAGTTGGGCTATCTCGTTGCGGAAAAGCCCGACTGAAATCGGTACTCTCAACACGGCTAATCAAAGTAGGAGACTTCCGATCGGAAGAGCATTATGCCGACTTCAAGAAATCAGACTGTCCATTCACCGTGGATGAGTCCCACCAGATACCATTCACTTCCCTGCTTCTCAAAAACCAGCCACAGACTTGTCCAATCCATTCCGCCGTACTTCTCCTGAAAACCGGGGAAATGGTACTCCACAATGATCGCCCCCGGATAGGATTCACGGATGTTGTTGATGAGGTTTCCGCTGCTTAGTTTATCGCTATTGTAAGTGACATCCCGGGCCCGCAAGTAATCATGATCGTAAAGGAATTTCCGGTGGTACGTGGCAAAGGTCAGACGGATCGGATCGCCTGAGCCGTCGTCCTCTCCCCATAGATATCGTTTCTTATTTGCGAGCAGTCCCCTAACCTGACTTCTGGTGAAGACTCGGTCTCCACCCTTCTGTAAATTCACCGAGTGGTACGGTGAAAACCGTAGACCTTTTCGCGGATGAACGAAGGTCGAGAGCCCCGCGAGGTTACGAGACTTGAGGAACAGCAGCACTCGCCTGGCGCGACGCGCGATAGTTTGTTCGGCTTCTTTGGGCGGGAGTCGTGATGTCTCAGACTGGGCTCTGACTAAGACTGCGTGACTGGCCGTGAGCGAGATAACCAGACTCAAAGAGATCCGGAGGGCACACAACCTTCTCATAAACCTATTCGCCTTCTTCGACGGCTGGTTTTGAAACGCGCCAACGGATAAACTTTCATTTTCCAAAGTTTCATAACAGCAAGTATCAGCTAGTTGAGTAACGCAGTCACCTTAACACGGACCGTGGTTGGGGGCCTTAGAAAATACCGGGGCACCAGCCCGACCGTTAGGGAGGGCTCAGTCTCGATAGATATGAAAATACTTATTCTCAGCGAAGCAGAAGTCACGCAACTGCTGCCAATGCCAGAGTGCATTTCAGCGATGGAGCAAGCATTCAACGCACTTGCCCGCGGCGAAGCTCATCAACCACTGCGCACGATCTTCAGACCGCCAGCCGTCAAAGGCGTGTTGGCCATGATGCCGGCCTTTTGCGTCAGTCCCTCTCCGTTGTTCGGCTTAAAGGCAATCTGCGTTTTCCCCGGCAACGCTGCGATTGGAAAAGATGCTCATCAGGGAGGCGTGATGCTCTTTGACGGCGAAACCGGTGAGTTGCTCGCAGTCGTTAACGCCTCTGCGATTACTGCGATTCGCACCGCGGCGGTAAGCGCGCTCGCCACTCGACTGTTGTCGCGAAAAGACGCGTCCGATCTGGCAATCATCGGCGCCGGAGTGCAGGCGCGCTCACATCTGTTAGCGATGAACTGTGCGCGGCCGCTCAAACGTGTGCGCATTGCCGCTCGGAGCTTTGAGAACGCGAAGAGCTTCGCAGATGAAATGCAGCCACAATCTGCCGTTCCGATCGAGCCGGTTGCGAACGTCGAAGCCGCCGTGCGTGACGCGGACATTATCGTGACCGCCACCACCTCGCGGGATCCGGTGTTACGGCGTGAATGGATCTCAGCGGGCGCGCACATTAACGCGGTGGGAACATTTTCGCCCAAGGCGCGCGAAGTCGACACCGCTACTATCGCTGCCGCCGGCCTGTTCGTTGATCGCCGCGAGTCCGCCCTGAATGAAGCAGGAGATTATTTGATCGCGGCGCAAGAGGGCGCGATCGGCCCCGAACACATACTCGCGGATTTGGGAGAGGTACTGACCGAGGTCCATCCCGGCCGCACCTCGTCCGAAGAGATCACCATGTTCAAGTCACTGGGGCTGGCGATCGAAGACCTCGCCGCCGCAGCTCATGTCTATCAGAAAGCAGCCCAGACAAGCGCAGGCTCCTGGGTAGAGTTTTAGGTCAGAGACTTTCACGGCCGTGCGTCTCTTTAATCACTTCCGCCAGATCGAGAATCGCGCGGCGACCATCTCCACGAAAAGTCGATCCATGCATCAGCGCGAGCGTACGTGGATCCAAATCCGCGAGTCGCTGCATGGTTTGATCCGTGTAGGGCGTGTAGGCCATGTCTTTCGCCAGCGGTGACTTCATTCCTTCAATGATCGATTCCCTTGCCCGGCCTACGACATCCGATTCGGTCAGCGGTTCGGGATCGCCTGGATGAAAGAAGAGGTCAGAACAAAGTAGCGTGCGATCGCTTTCTTCGAAGAACAAGCCGGCATCCCAACAATGTGGCACGTGCGGGGTGGCCAGGAAGCGAAGGCGGTGACTTCCGATTTCAAGAACCTCGCCGTCGCTGAGCGGGCGCGGCGGACGATCCGCAAAATCAGTAACCATCACCATCGCGCCGACGACACTGCAGGCGGCCTGTCCCGCGGGCGCAACTCTCAGCCAATCGTTTAGCGCCCCGCATTCATCCGATTCGAAATGGCTAAACCCAAACCAGCGGACCTTCGCGGGATCTAAGACTGAAGCCACGGCCGCGCGCGTCACCTCGAACATCTTCTTGAAGCCGGTATGCATCAGGAAGGGCTCGTCGTCTTTGATTAGATACTGGTTGAATTGAATCTGATAGTCGGGGTGAAATGTGGAAATCCGATAGACATCTCGAGCGACTTCCGTAACGTTACTCTTCATTCAATACCTCCGGAAACTTTGAATTACTTCTGACGAGCGTCAGCGTATGGGACTGAGTATAAGACCGGAGATCTTCTCGGAAAAGTTCTCTGGTCGGAGTTATCTCATTAAAGAGGTGGCAGGACGAGACAAGCTAACCCTGGGAGCGCGGGTGGTCTCGTTCCTAGTACTAACCGGGCTCGTTCCCAGGTTGGATCGACGTTTTAGGCAAAGGCGGGATCGCCCATGCGGATCAACTCTTCTTGCGCTTCGGTTTTGCGCCTGGCTTCTCGTAAGCGTCTACTTCGTTGGTGTGTATGATCTGGAATGTCTTCTCGCCCTTCCCGAATACCTCTATTCCGGTGATTGAGTCGAGCGCCGGCATGCCCGTCCGAAGGGGATCCAGAGACGGGCTGGCCGACGGTTTCAGTGCCCGGCGTTTACCGGACGGCCGCGTTGTTTTCGATCTGGTACGGGCGCTCATACGGCTGCCTTCCTCATGGTTTCTTCAACACGATGTTTGTAATCGGGTGTACTTCCCAGATGACCGGCATGCGACTCTTCAAGCTGGGCGGTCCCGGATGTTGCCCCTTCGCATGTGTCATGTCAAAAAACAACGAGCCGTCAATTTCCACCGGAACCGGTGGATGGTAAAAGTCGTAACCCAAACCCGGCAACTTGGCTCCCGGGATGTCCTTGAAGAACTTTTTGAAAGCATCACGCGTAGCTTTTAACTGCATAAAGGAGGGTTCGGTCTTAGCGGGCAAGCCGGACAACTCCATCGTCATATACATTTCCGGTGTCGCAGTCGGGTTTCGTCCAATGATCAAATGAAAGTCGTTATCGTCCTCGCGGCTGGCCGCGTACATGAACGCGGTGACGTGAATGTTTCGCTCCTCCTCCTTCACCCGGCCTGAGGTCGCCCCGGTCCCAATTTTCGGTTTATGAGCAATCATGTCAGCATCCGGAACCAGAGACGCGATAAGCGTCTTTACGTCTTTATAGCTTTTGATTTTGGCTGCAGAAATGGAAAGCTTGGCGGCCTTTCGGGCTGTGCCGCCGAAGGCATCGCCCGTGGGTAACTTGGCTTTGGCAGCAGCCATGAATGTTGGACCCTTTGCGGCCTCCTCATATCCATCAACCTCGTTGGTATGAAGAATGGTGAAACCTCCAGACGCGGAGGTCGTCATGCTGACGATCGAATCCCTGGCCGGTAATCCTCTACGATTAGTTGCGCCCGGAAGACTGGCCAGAGTAGTTTCGATGGCCATAGGGCTGCTGAATGTTTTGGTTGATTTCGGCATTGATCGAATTTCTCCTTTCAAAGAGAGTGTTGAAAGTGAACAGATTGATACTCGCTGGCGCCTCCTTCTGCGCTTTCAGATTGCGAGGTACTAAGGAAGGGAGCGAAACTCTTCAGACGTCGCTGCAGTCCCACAAAATGCCGGGACGCCCGACAAATCACCTTC
>JAWWPL010000351.1:0-2801 GCA_033850605.1 Blastocatellia bacterium
TTACGAGCGGAAGATATTTTTCTGATTTGTCTCCGCGGCGGGCGCGCGGGATTCAACGAGAAAAACATCAATTGGGGTCGACGTGACCGTAGGCCCTCACCCGAACCCTCTCCCAGAAGGAGAGGGAAAAGAAATATCAGGTTCAGTTCGAGCGACGACCGAATCATGGCACTACCGCTGAAATACAACCTTCGCAACATCACCGTGCGCAAATCCAGCACTCTGGCCACGGCATTCACGATCGGGCTGACAGTAGGTGTTTTCCTGATGGTGATGGCGCTGGCCCGTGGGATCGATCTCACTTTGACCAGCAGCGGCGAGCCCCTGAATGTGATCGTCTTGCGCGAGGGAAGTAATGCTGAGCTGAACAGCAGCGTGACCCGCGAGCAGCTCAATGACCTGATCTACCTTGATGGCGTAGAGCGTGAAGGCGATCAGCCGATGGCCGCGGCGGAAATCATGACTTTGATTTATAAACCGCGCAAGGGTATGAGCCAGGGATCGAATGTCACCATTCGCGGCATCGGTCCCATGTCGAACAAACTGCGTTCGGGATACAAGACGGTTGCCGGTCGGATGTTTACACCGGGGATGACGGAAGCGATTGTTTCCCGGAGGATCGCTGAACGCTTTCAGGGCCTCGACATTGGAGATAAATTCCGCATACAGACTACCGACTACGCTGTGGTCGGATTGTTTGATGCCGGCGGCAAGGCCTTCTAATCAGATATCTGGGTGGACGTGAACTCGCTGGCCAGCACTACCAAGCGCGACAATTTTTCGACCGTGCTCCTGCGCGCGAAAGATCAAACGGCCCTGGCGTCACTATCGAAACGGATCACTGACGATCCGCGGCTGCACTTGAAAGCCATGCCGGAGCGCACCTTCTATGAGGACCAACAGGGCGCCGCATCCGGCTTCCTCAAAGGCGTTGCAGTCTTCATCTCGTTCATCATGGCAGTCGGCGCCGGCTTTGCGGGTATGAACACGATGTACGCCGCGGTCGCCAGGCGAACTAAAGAGATTGGCACGCTGCGGGTGCTGGGTTTCCAGCGCCGCAGCATCCTCGCGGCATTCGTCCTGGAGTCAGTGGCTATCGCGGTCATCGGGGTCGGCATCGGAATCCTGCTGGCACTGCCGTTGAACTTTGTCTCTACCGGCACCGCTAACTTTCAGAACTTCAGTGAGATCGCTTTCAATTTTCGCGTGACGCCGGATCTAATGTTGTCCGCTCTGATTTTCGGAGTAGCAATAGGGTTCGTCGGCTCGCTGCTGCCGTCGATCCGGGCGGCGCGATTCAAGATAGTCGACGCCTTGCGTGCGTCCTAAAGCACTCAGTTCATTTTGGCCGTTAAGAGTTACATGTCGACAAACCCGAAAACACCCGCGGACCAGGAAGATCTGAACCAGCGTCTCAGAAGCCTGAAGATTGATCGGGCTAAAGAGGCACCGCCTTCGGCACGAATGCGTACGCCGAAACTTTTGTTGCTCGCGATCTCCGTGCTGGTCGTCCTGGCGGTGATGGGATATTTCTATTTCTTTTCCTCGCCGAAGACCATCTCCGTGGCCGAGGTCAAGCTGGAAAGCGGAGGAGGCTCACCAGGTAATACCGTACTCTCGGTCTCAGGATACGTCGTGGCCCATCACAAGATTGCGGTGGGAGCTAAGGTCATGGGACGTGTCGCCTGGATCGGTGTGGAAAAGGGCGACAAGGTACAGCAGGGCCAGGTGCTGGTGCGGCTCGAAGACAATGATTTTCGCGCACAGTCAAACCAGGCGCGAGCCAATCTGGCGGCAGCCCAGGCGCGTCTGGATCAATTGCGCGCGGGTTCTCGGCCGCAGGAAAAACTGAAAGACCGGGCAGGAATACTGCAGGCGCAGGCGACGCTGACAAATGCAGAAAGTGAATACGAGCGAGCTGCGAAGCTTTACGCTGCGGGAGTTTCGTCGAAAGCTGAGCTGGAGCGCGCCACTGCTCAACGCGACAGCGCCCGAGCGCTGGTCGAAGCCGCGCGTCAATCAAGCGCGATGACTGACATCGGGCCGCGGGCCGAAGAAATTCGCGCCGGCGAGGCACAGGTGCGGCAGATGAAAGCCGCGCTCGATTACGCTGATACACAACTTGCCAATACAGAGATCAGGGCGCCGGTGTCGGGAACCGTTCTGCAGCGAATCGTCGAACGCGGCGAGATGGTGAGCCCTTCAGCCTTCGGCGAATCTGGCGCGCGCACATCTGTAGTAGCTCTGGCGGACCTGAACGATTTGCAGATCGAACTGGATATTAGCCAAGCAGATTTTGCGCGCTTGAAGATGGATCAGCGAGCGGAGATTATCCCCGAAGCTTTTCCCAACCTAAAGTACAGCGGCTTTATCGCGGAGATTGCGCCGGAAGCGAATCGGGCGAAGGCCACCGTACAGGTCAAGGTTAAAGTAGAGAATCCCGACGAGCAGTTGCGGCCAGAGATGAATGCCCGCGTCAACTTTCTCGGCGAAGAGAATGCGACTCAGACCAAATCAGCTCCGCGCCCGCTGGTTCCCAAAGCTGCGGTGGTGCGCAAGGATGGCAATGCTTTTGTCTTCGTAGTTAAGGGCAACCGGGTGGAACAGCGATCGGTGCGGCTGGGTGATGAGTCGGGTGAATTTTATTATGTCCTGGAAGGATTGAGTGGTGGTGAATCGGCGGCTACGACTGGCGTTGAGAAGTTGCGAGATGGGGATAGAGTTAAGATTGGTGGTCAGTAATAGTGTCGTGATTCTAAAGTTCTAACCACAAATCATTGGCTGGCCGCAGAGCGGCCAAA
>JAWWPL010000358.1:0-3807 GCA_033850605.1 Blastocatellia bacterium
CGCTCGCTCAAGTGTATGGAGCTCTTGCTTACTATCACTCAAACCGAAGTGAAATCGAAGCCGACATTACGGACGACGATGCGGAAGCCACGCGGGTCGAAGAAAAAAACACTCATCTTACTCAAACAGATCCGTGAGTCTCATTCGCCTCTATATTGACGAAGACTCGCAGAGTCAACGGTTTCGTCCGCGCTTTGAGATCTAGCAACGTAGAGTGACCCCTGCTCTGGAGTCCGCAATGATCGAGCGCGACGACGAGGCCCCTCTGTTACTTGCGACCAGCCAAGGTCGAGTCTTATACACCTTCAACGTGGGAGACTTTTACCGATTGCACACGCTTCTTCTCAGCGAGCGGAGGTCTCATGCCGGGATCATCCTTGCGCAAAATAACCGTTACTCTGTAGGCGATCAAATGCGTCGCGTTTTGAAATTGACTGCTAGTAGATCAGGGGAACAAATGATAGATCGAGTAGAGTTTCTGAGTTCGTGGGGTTAAGGGGAAGCATTTTACGAAGAGAACTCGGGCAACTTTGATTTGAAGTGACATTCAACCCTCGCAATATCCTCGTCATTGATTTTGGGCAGCTGGGCGACGTGGTCCTGAGCCTGCCGGCGCTACGGGCAATTCGCGCACGCTTCCCGCATGCCCGCATCACCGTTGCTGTCGGCCGGCCCGCCGCGCAGGTGATCGACATGTCCGGTTACGCCGATGGAACTATCGAAGTCGACCGGGTTGAACTGCGAGACGGATTCAAACCTCTTTCGATACTGCGAATCTTCCAGGTAGTAAAAGACGTGCGCCGGCGCAAGTTTGATTTTGTCATCGACCTGCATAGTTTTTCCGAGACGAATTTGCTGGCTTTCTTTTCGGGAGCCCCGAAACGTTTATTGTCTCGCCGGCCTGGACGGTCGCTGGACTTTCTCGCCAACTACAATCCGAAACCGCCGGTTGATAAGAATGATCCTGAACAGCACTTAATTGATCGCTATCTCGACGTGCTCGTGCCTTTGGGAATCAAAGATCAACCGCGCGTGCCGCGGCTGCCGACCAAACCAGAGGACGACCGGGTGATTGACGGAATGCTGCGCAAAGCAAAGGCGGAATCGGGCGCTCCGTTAGTCGGACTGTTTCCCGGCGCGGGCCATCCGGGACGTTGCTGGCCGCTGGAACAATTTGCTGAACTGGCCGACTTCCTGATACGCAACGATAACGTGCGGCCGGTAATTTTTGTGGGCCCGGAAGAGCGGCATCTGGTGCAGCGGATGCGCGCCCTTTTCCCATCAAGCTGTGTCATTCTGGAGAAGCTAACCATTCCACAGTTCGCGGCTGCGCAGGCCAGGCTGGCAGTATTTGTTTCCAACGACACGGGGCCCGTGCATATTGCTGCAGCCGTCGGAACGCCGATAGTGGTTCTGATTGATCTGCCGCGGCCGCACGCTTATGTCCCCACTGGAACTTCGCAACGCTTGATCTTTAGTGAGAGTGTAGCAGCGATCGACGTCGACGAAGTGTACACGGCAACCCGGGAGCTACTGAGCGCCGGAAGAACAGAGTCGCTGTTCGCCAGCTAATCCATCCTAAATGTCTAAACGCAAAAGCACATTACTCTTTTCGATGGTGGCGATAACGGGATGCCTTCTGGTTCCGTTGTTGATAGGCCAGACGAGAGAGCGGAAAGAACCCAGGAAGGCAGCGACTCCGCCATCTGATGTCGCGAAGCCAACCGCGAAGCCAACCGCGACACCGGCGTCATTGTCGATGCGGCCCGCGGACCTGGCTTTGGCCCGTGAGATTGATCGGACTATAGACACGAGCGACTTAACCCGAGCGCGTTGGGGTCTCTTCGTAACTTCGATGAAGGACGGGCGCGTGCTTTACTCGCGCAACGGCGATAAGTTGTTCACTCCGGCATCGAACATGAAGATCTATACGACTGCGGTAGCGATTGATCTGCTGGGCGCGGATTACATTTGGCGAACCTCTGTATACGCTGACAAACAACCGGACGCGGATGGCTTAATTGACGGAAACCTGACGCTGTACGGACGGGGCGCTCCGGATCTGCAAGCAAAACATCTTGCTTTGCTGGCTGACCAGATTTACCAGCGTGGTGTGCGCCGTGTGCGCGGCAGCATCGTAGGTGATGAAAGCTATTTTCGCGGTGAACTATATGGGCTGGGTTGGCAATGGAACGATCTTCAATGGTACTTCGGCGCCGAGCCAAGCGCGCTGACAGTCGATGAAAACAGCTTTGACTTGACGATCACGCCGGCAAAGAAGGTCGGTGACAGCGCAACGCTCACTCTGAATCGAGCAGCCAATTATATTCACCTCATTAACCACACCAACACAGCCGAGCGCGACGCGGCGACCACGATCGGCATCAATCGCGGATTG
The DNA here is from genome assembly GCA_033850605.1 of Blastocatellia bacterium. Classification (GTDB taxonomy): domain Bacteria; phylum Acidobacteriota; class Blastocatellia; order Pyrinomonadales; family Pyrinomonadaceae; genus UBA11740. The sequence goes on from JAWWPL010000358.1 coordinate 2,399, forward strand.
TCAGATAATGAATTGTTAGTATGGGGCGACTTTCCCGTCGCAGGTCGCGCGTTCGGCGCTGCTCTGTCGATGCCTAAACCTTCACTCTGGGCTGCTACACTTTTCAAAGAGGCCCTGATCGCCCGCGGGATCAAATGCGAAGGCGAGGCCCGCAGTCGCGACTTTCGCGCGGCGGAGAGCGACAGGTTCGATCCGCAGAAAGCCTTTGAGATCGCGCAGCAGAATAGCGCAGCGCTCAGGGAAATCGTTCGTCATACAAATAAGGAAAGCGACAACCTCTATGCCGAGCTGATTCTGCGTACTCTCGGCAAAGAACAAGGCGCATCCGCGCCAGATCCGGATTCACCCAAGAATCGCGCACGTGGCGATGACGAAGCCGGCCTCGCGGTCATAAAGTCATGGCTGGATCGCAACTCTGTGGCTACCGATGAAATGGCGATTCGCGACGGCTCAGGACTTTCACGTCTCGATTTGGTAACGCCTGAAGGCACCGCCCGCTTACTCGTCGCCATTTCCCGGACCAACTCCGCGACCGCCTTCCGCGATTCTCTTCCGATTGCTGGCCGAGATGGCACCCTGCGAGGGCGTCTGCCCCGCGAAACTGGCCGCGTTTTTGCCAAGACCGGCACACTCACTTACGATCATTCCCTTTCCGGTTATGCTGTAAGACCGGACGGGGAGGTTCTGGCCTTTTCAATCTTCTGTAACGATGCCAGTGAGAAGGCGAATCCGGTGCGAATAATCGACCAGATTGCCACCTTAATCGCCGAGCCTGGATCGACCCCAGCGGCCAAATAGCCTACAAACGCTGGCCTTTCTAGCCTGCCCTCCTGCGGTTTGCTCTAGACAAACACAGTTCAACCGCGTAATATGATTAGCGGCTGCCAGCGTTTGCCCCCGCTGAAGCCCTGTCGTTCCTCACCCATCTCAGTTCACACCAGGAGATTAAAATGTCGCAGGCCATCCGAGTTCTCTCCGCATGTTTGCTTCTTTCCATCCCGGTTGTTGTCGCGTCCGGGCAAAACAATTTAACCGCCAAGGCGAATGTTCAGCCGCAGCCGGCCAGCGTAGATGGCGCCGGAAGCGAAAGCGATCGCGTTCGCGACGGATTACTGGGGCCGGTGCGCCGCGTCCGGACTGAAGTCGTCAAGGTTTCAGCTGTAGCCGGCAAGAGTGTCGAAGACAGCAAACACGTGGTCTTGGAAACCGCTGAGTACGATCTTAAGGGAGTGAAGACTCAGAACCAATATTTTCCCATCGAGGGAGCCACTCTGACAGGGCGCGAAGTTTACAAGTATGACGAAAAGGGGAACATCAGCGAAATGACCCTGGTCAACGCGGACGGATCCCTGGTGAGCAAAGAAGTCTACAAATACGATTATGACTCAGTCGGCAACTGGGTGAAGATG
>JAWWPL010000240.1:0-10285 GCA_033850605.1 Blastocatellia bacterium
TTGAAGTGGCCCGTCTGTTCGACCCAATCCTCGATAAACGGATCGCGTAAGGCGTGCTCGGCATCGCCTTCAGTTAAATAGGCGCCTTCGACGATCAGGCAATACTCGCGGCCTTTAGTTTCGGTCATGGGTCGGGAAAAGATTTTGCTCGAAGCGCGGGCACGATGTCCGGCGGATCCAGAGAAGAGGGTTTTGCGGCTTTATTGACAATCATTACAGAGGCCAACAAACAGCGCAATTGGCTTGGATTTGTAACGCCTAACTTTACCATTGGGACGGCGATTTATGCCAGACTTTTTCGCGTGGTGATGCAGACCGTTTCGTCTTTTCTCCCTCTTCCTTTGGGAGAGGGCCGGGAAGAGGGTTATCGGCGTCAAACTACCCACCCCTCCCTAACCGCTCCCAGAAGGAACCACGGAGGTTCTAATCAACCTGATCAGAACTTCTTTTAGTCTGTCATCTGTTACATCGTGGCCAATTGGCCTGGGCGAACCACAGACTGAAGTCTGTGCCACAAAAACAAAAACGCCACGAAAGGCTGCTCCCGTGGCGTCTTGGCGAACGATATGCTCCGATTACGAAGCAGTCGCATACTGCCGGTTAAGCTCTGTCCGCAATCGATTGAAATAGGAATCGAAAGTGACAAAGCCAGTGGTTCCCTGGAAAAAGGCGCGGCCGCCGGTGTCGTGCGACACGCGATTTAGAGAACTCTGGCCGTAACTGGCCGCGAGATGGCTGCGGCTGGTTAACCCGACTGACGGTGCATAGAACGAAAAGATCGCCGTGTTGCGCCGGTTCGCTTCGCTGATGGTCCGGTCAATGTCGATCGTGTGACCGGCAGAATCCACGTCAAAACCATGCGAAGTATCGAGTCCATCGGAAATCAACAGGATCGCATTGTGACCCTGCCATTTCGCATCGAATTTCTTGAGCGCTTCCAGGACTTCAACATACGGGTTGTAAGCCGAAGCCGAAGTGTTGGCAATCGGTATCCGCAGTGAGTTGGCCGCGCGACCAAGATCGGTCGTGAACGGCTGGCGCACTTGCAGTGATCCGGCGGTAATGTAACCAACCATTACTCGCGAACCATCCGGCAGCGAGCGAATAAATTCTCGAGTCACACCGAGTTCGTTACCCACACGGGAAATCAGATCATCCTGGATCAGGATCGCGATATTGAGCGGCTCGCGCAGCCGTAGGGCATCGCTCTCGTTCGTCTTTACGGTCTTTGCGTTCGCCAGAGAGGATGCGCCAACACTCATTAGTACCATTATTGACGCGATCAGGAACGCGGAAACTTTTCTAAACATACTTTCACCTCACAACTGGCGGAACCCGCCAGTAAAAATTTCTAACTTTGTGCTGATGTTGGGGTCGGCATTAGGATGCTTTTTCGAGAGGAAAGGTTGGCAAGGAAGAGCTAGAGTACGTGACCAAGGCAGCTTATCCGCGGTGAGGTCAGCACCGGGAGCGGAAGGGAGCGCGGACATCCTGTCCGCCTGAGCCCGCAGCGCGAACTCTCTCGAAAAGGAATTGTTATAGGAGGAGGGCGGAGCGGGCTGCGCCCGCTGGCGGACAGGATGTCCGCGCTCCGCAGACCTCATTGTGCAGGGATTACTTATGCAGTTGGCAGACTCCACTGGCATCGCAGGGCGGAGGCACGCCAAACAAGGTGTAGCGCCGCGCGGCGAGCCAGCGATAGAACATCGATCCCAGCCTGGTGAACGGCCAGCGCGAAAGGATTGGCGCCAGCCATTTCCAACGCGGCAATACTCGAATGACTTCAATCCACGCGAAGTAACCTTTTGACCAGTGACCGTCGGCAGTGCGCGCGTGCATCTCGTCCGCCATTTCTTCCCGTGTATGCGGCGAGGTGAGCTGCAGGATTTCAGGCTCATTATAATCCAGCCACTCAATGCGTTTATCGCGATCCAAAGGCCCGACACGTGCGCGCATCCAACGGCAGAGGTTGCAGTGGCCGTCAGTGTAGACTTCAATTTTGTTTGCCCGACTCATTCGTTTCCAAGCTGGCTATCGCCTCGTTACCATTGATGTTATTAGTGAACCTAAAAACTGTACTACGATCCACGAAACCACACTAAGTAACACTCGGAAGGTTTTTACTATTTGGTTCGTGTGATTTCGTGGATCGCTTTTGCGGCTCGCAGCGCAAAATGCAAGCACGATACAATAGCGCGCATAAGCGAGCAATGGAACTGATTTGAAATGGAGCGAAGCGTGATCAAGAGAATATCGATCATCTCCATCATTGCGATAGTCGTCACCAGTCTGGCAATCGTAGCGATCGCCAGGTACCAGCGCGTAGTGCAACCGGCGATCACGCGCGGGTTGGCGGCCGCAGCCTCTTCCGGCAACAGTATCGCGCTTGAAGCCGACACACTGATCGCGGCGGCGAAAGCCAACGCTGCACCTGAGTTCGCTAACGGTAACTGGATCGATTCCGATCCGTTGACTCTGGAAAAGCTGCGGGCAGAATAAGCATGTTCCGAGACATTTTTGGGGTCCAGTGTTCCCAGCGGCTATGCCGCTTGATGTGCGGCAAGGCTCCGCCTTACCGATCAAGTTCATTAATGGAGTCCGGTGGCTATGCCGACCGTTCGAGACGAACCTCTCAATTTCAGTTGACGGAAAGGCGAAGCCTTTCCGCACATCCAGCGGCATAGCCGCGTCACTGCTCGGTTTTTCTCTGCATAACCTTGCGATAACCTGAGGTTTCAAAACTTGCCTGATAGATCCGCAAGGCTCAGGCGCCCTTAACTTGCCTTTCACCTTTCCGCTCGGCTAAATTATCGCTCAACCCGCAGTCACATCCCGGCGCTTGATTTGGTAAAAACCAGGGGATGGCTGTCACCGGAACTCGATCTCTGAAAGGACTCATCCGCGCTTATGAAAGTCTACGCCACCGAAGCAATTCGCAACCTTGCGGTCATTGGACACGGCGACGCAGGGAAGACGCAATTGGTTAGTTCCCTTCTCTACGTCGCAGGCTCCACGCCCCGCTGGGGCAAGGTCGATGAAGGCACCACCACCACCGATCACGAAGAAGATTCCATTGCCCGCAAGATCACCCTCAATATCGGCCTGGCCCACGCCGAACACAAAGACACCAAGATTAATTTCATCGACACACCCGGATACGCTGCTTTCGTTTCGCACGCGCGGCCGGCGGTGCGCGTTGCCGACTGTGGCGTGGTGGTCGTTGACGGGACCAAAGGCGTCGAAGTGCAGACTGAGAAAGTCTGGGGCTTTGCCAACGAGTTCATCCTGCCGCGCATGATGGTGGTAACCAAGTTAGACAAAGAACATTCGGATCTCGGAATTGCGCTCGACAGCGCTCACAAAGTTTTCAATCGCGCGATCATTCCTTTCACCTTGCCGATCGGAAAAGAGCACGACTTCAGAGGCGTGGTCGACGTGGTCCACATGAAGGCTTACACGTTTGACGAGAATGGCAAGGCCAAAGAGATCGATATCCCCACCGAAGGCCGCGACGTAGTCGACAAGACCAGAGAGCGCCTGGTTGAATTGGTCGCCGAATCAGACGATGCCTTGATGGAAAAATATTTCGATCAGGGCACGCTGGACGAGACAGATGTGATCCCAAACATTGGCAAGGCGATTGGCGCGAGCAAATTGTGCCCTGTCTACTCCGTTTCAACCACGACCCTGGTCGGTCTATCGACTTTACTCGATCACATCATCGAATTTGCTCCCGACCCCGCGCACCACGAAGAGGAACATGGCAAAGACGAAAAAGGCGAACCGGCCACCCGAAAATATTCCAGCAGCGAGCCGTTCTCAGCTTACGTTTTTCGCACCATCGCAGATCCGTTTGCCGGCCGCATCAACGTGATGAAAGTGGTCAGCGGCAAAGTCGGCACCGACGCGACCGTCTACAACTCGACGCGCGGCACATCAGAACGGCTGGGCGCGTTGCATACCATCCAGGGCAAACAGCTCGACAAGGTTCCCGAGGCAAACGCCGGCGATATAATTGCTTGCGTAAAACTGAAAGAGACCCAGACGGGCGACACGCTCTGCGACAAAGCCAAAGCGATCATCTACGATCCGGTGCAATATCCGGAAGCTGCAATTGCGTTCGCAATTGAACCCAAGTCACGCCAGGACGAAGAGAAAATCAGTGTGGCGATTCACAAGATCCTGGAAGAAGATCCGGCGTTGACCTTTACCCGCGACGCGCAAACGAAAGAGTTTTTGCTCGCCGGTTCGGGCCAGGTTCACGTCGAAACAATCGTTGAGAAATTAAAGAAGCGCTACAACGTCGAAGTGATGCTGCATCCGCCGAAGGTTCCTTACAAGGAAACAATTACTCAGCGCGCCGAAGTCCAGGGTCGCCACAAGAAACAGACCGGTGGTCGCGGACAGTTTGGCGACTGCAAATGCATTTTTGAGCCGATGCCTCGGGGCGGCGGCTTTGTTTACGAAGACAAGATTTTCGGCGGTTCAGTGCCGCAACAATTCCGCCCGGCAATTGAAAAAGGAATTATCGAAGCCGCCTCGCATGGGGCGATCGCTGGTTATCCACTGGTGGATTTTAAGGTGCAACTGATCGACGGCTCGTATCACAACGTCGACTCAGACGAGCACAGTTTCCGCGCTGCCGGGCGCAAAGCGTTTCGCAACGCGATGGAAAAGGTGAAGCCGGCGCTGCTGGAGCCGATCATGGACGTCGAGATCGACGCGCCCCAGGAATTCAGCGGCGACATCATGGGCGATCTCAATTCGCGCCGCGGCCGCGTACAGGGCATGGACACGCGCGGCAAGCAGCAAGTAGTGAAAGCACAGGTCCCGATGGCTGAGATGCTCAACTATCAATCGACGCTCAACTCGATCACTGCCGCCCGTGGCAGTTTTCACATGCAGTTCTCGCACTACGATCCGGTGCCCAGCCAGATTGCGCAGAAGATTATTCAGCAGGCGAAGGATGAGGGCAGGATTCGGGTGGCGGAAGAGGATTAGAACGTCCACGCAGTGGACGAATTCAATAGCCGTAGGCAACGCCCACGGGTTGGATCGAAATGGTCAATGACGACCCTCAAAGGTCGGAGAGAACCTCCCATGGCTCAAACTCTCGTCAGCCTTTTGGTGCACGTGATTTTCTCCACGAAGAACCGTGAACCCTTGAAAGCGAATTTAGAAACTTTCATTGGCAAGATGGTTACGGAGGCTTTTCGATTGGACGTCCGCTGGTCCCTGCCTTGAAACAATATTTCGCCAACCAGAAAGAACATCATCGAAAGCGAACGTTTCAAGAAGAGCTCGTTCAATTCCTGGATGAGTACGGAGTCGAATATGACGAACGATACCTTTGGAATTGACCTGTTCGACCCTTACAGGGTTGGGGTCGCTTACCCGATCGTTCCGTGGGCGTTGCCCACGGCTATTTAATCCGTCCGCTTCGCGGACGTGATCGGCAGTCTGATCTCAACAATCAACCCACCGTCTTCCGCGTTCGCGGCTTTGATCGTTCCGTGATGCAGGTGCACCGCGCGCGCGGCGATTGACAGGCCCAGACCGGTCCCGCCCGTCTTACGATCGCGATCATCTTCCACTCGATAGAAGGGCCGGAAAATTTCCCGAATGGATTCTTCAGGCACGCCTTTGCCGTGATCTCGTACGCTGATTACCGCAAATCGATTGGGATTTGCCGGTTCGTGCGTCAACGAAATCTCAACCTGAGTTCCCTCGGCGGTGTAACGTACGGCGTTGCGCACCACGTTTTCAATCGCGCTTCGGATAAGTTCAAACACACCAGTCATGGCCAGTGGTTCGTTGTTGATAACCTGCGCCGATCGCTCGCGCCCGCGAGCTTCAAAGTCGGCGTCTTCGGCTACTCCTTTTACCAAAGCAGAAAGATCGATTTCCGTGTTGCCCAGCTGATCGGTTTCCGTCTCCACCCGCGACAGCGCGAGCAGCTGCCCGATCATTTCATTAAGACGCTCAGCCTCTCTGCCGATCCGATCCAAAGCAGACGTGGCCAAAGGGCCTGCTGACCGGCGGGCCAACCCCAGCGCGACTCCGTGACGCGCCAAGGGTGAACGCAGCTCATGAGAGATATCTCCCAGTAGTCGGCGCTGGGCCCCGACCAGTGATTCGATGCGGCCGGCCATGACATTGAAGTCGCGACCCAGCTTTCCGATTTCATCACGCCGCTTCAGCAGTCTTTGATCTACCCGTGCGCCCAGATTACCCGCCGACAGTTGATGCGTGGCGCCGCGCAGTTGAACGATTGGAGTAGACAGGTAGCTGGCAAGCCAGAAGCAGAACAATCCGCCGACCAGGAGGACCGGTAAGAAACTTCTTGCGATTATCCGCAGACCAAAGGCCAGCGATCCAGGTTCTCCGAGTCGCGGAGGCGGGCCCGGAAAATCCGGCTTCGGCAGCACACCTGCCAGAACATAACTCGCACCCCGCGGTCCGCTGACCAGGTGAGCAGCAAACGGACGCGGCTGCTGCGGTAAAAAATAAAACACGTAAGGCGATTGTTCCGTGACGCGGCTGATTGCGTTCAAAACACCTTCGGGTACCGTTCGTCCTGAGACTTCGTTTCCCATGCTATCGAAAAGCACGGCGTTGATGTTCGACACATGCTCAACTCGTTCCAGATATGAAGCCAACGCCGTCTGACCGTCTCTTTCAAAAATTTCCACGGCAGATTGCGCATAGACACTAAACATCGGGGCCATCGGACTCTGGCGGGAGAACTGCGAGCGACGCTCAATGAAAATGCCGGTAACGAACGAAGCAATATTGACCACCACCATTACCAACCCGAACCAGATGAAGATTTTCAGAAAGAGACTGCGCATAAGAACTATTCGTGCTTCGATGATGAAGTCAGTACCGGGAGCGGTAGCGACTGGGTCTCAATGCAAGGGACAGTCGAGTGGGCCCGGCAATAAACCCGGTCGCTACCGCTCCCGGTACTGACCTCACTCGACCAGCCCGCGACTGCCCTTTGAGCAACTTGAGGCGCTACTCAACTTTCGGCTCAGGCGATGCGTAAATGTACCCCACGCTGCGCACAGTTTTGATTCGCTCGAGGCCGTTTACCGTGTGGCCCAACTTCTTACGCAAGTTGCTGACGTGGGTGTCGATGCTTCTGTCGAACGGCGAAAGCTCTCGGTGCAAAACGTCCTTGACCAGTTCTTCACGCTCCACGATGCGACCGGGCGCCTGCAAGAGTTTTTCCAGCAGCGAGTATTCCACCGCGGTAAGTTCGATTGGCTGGCCGCCGCGACGAACTTCGCGAGTTCGTTTATCCATTTCGATATCGCCGACGGTAACGACCTCAGGGGCTGACGTCTGATCCGGCTCAGCACGAGAGCGCCGCAGGACTGCATTAATCCTGGCCACCAATTCCATCGGATTGAATGGCTTGGGCAGGTAATCGTCTGCGCCCATCTGCAGACCAATGATCCGATTTACATCATCGCCGCGGGCGGTCAACATCACCACTGGCAGAGATGATTGAGCGCGAATCTGCCGCAGAACTTCAAAGCCGTTCAATCCGGGTAACATGTAATCCAGCACCACCAGCGCGTGCTCGCCCGAGAGCGACCGCGCCACTCCCTCAGGACCCTGGTGTACCGCCTCGACTTTGTAGCCTTCGGGTTCAAGGTATTCCGCGACCAATTCGCAGAGTTCAATGTCATCGTCGACTACCAGTATTTGCTGCATAGCCGGCCTGACGTCGGAATCTGGACCTGAGGTTTTCACTAGAACCATCTTAATTGTGATCTTCTTTTTGTAAAGCTCGCCATTCCTCTAAGCTCTGAACTTTGCAATAGTTTGCAAACGCTTGACGAACTCTTCACGTCCCAACGCATCAATTGACGTCTAAGATGCGTAACAACAGAAAGCTGTATGACGAGCGGTTGTTTACCGAGAAATAGTTCAAAGGAGAAAGAAATGAAACTCAACTGGAAGAAATCGAGCGTGGTTATTGCCATTGCCGGCGCGCTCTTATTGACAGTCGCAGCGGTAGCATTCTCGCACGGGCACAGGATGCAGGGTCCGCCGCGCGGTGGTGGTTTTCGCGGCGGGCCGGGACCGCGCGATGGTTTGGGACCACTCCGCGATCTCAATCTAAACGACGATCAGAAAGCACAGATCAAGAAGATCACGGACAGCTTTGAAGAGAGCAACAAGGTACTTTTCGATCAGATGCGGACCTTGCACGGAAGCGAACCCGACCCCAGCGCAGCCTTCGATGAGGCAGCCGTGCGCGCGGCGGCCGAAGCGCGAGCTAAGATCCAAGTGGAACTGGAGGTTTCGCATGCGAAGATGATGTCGCAAATCGCCGGGGTGTTGACGGCTGAGCAGAAAGCTCAACTTGCCGCCAAGCGTCAAAAGTTTGAGCGTCATGGACCACCGCCACCGCCTCAGGGTTCTGAGCCGCAACAACCATAGTAGCGAAGTTGATCTGCGGCGCAGGTAACCACCTGCGCGACGCGACCGGCATCGACTGAAAGGAGCGCGAGCTGTGGGGGCGCTCCTTTCGTTGGGCCGGTTTTTCTTATCCAGCCTCCGGCATTCGCCTTCACAAAACTTCACACTCGATTAACTCACTCTTTGCGCCGCGCTTGTCGGCGTCTGCGTCTTAGTCTCCGATTCGGGTTTATTTCATCGTCACCCGAAGATCATTCGCTAAGTGCCGGCGCCGCCTTATTGGCGCCGGCACTGAGGTCGGCGACTTCGAAAGCTCTAAGACTGAGTCGCCGTGATTTTTCCAAATTAGAAATGAATCCTGGAGGTTCTAATGAAAGAATTTGGTCGCGTAATCATCACGCTGATTGTCAGCTTTGCATCAGCCTTTGCTCAGAGTGAAAAGAAGCCGGAGTTGTTTGCCGGCTATTCATATGAAAGCGTTAACACGGGTGTTAGCAGCAACGACTTTGCGACAACGACCAGTCTCGATAATCGTTCTAAACTCAACGGTCTTAATTTGTCGTTCGCGGATTACTTCAGCAAACGTCTGGGCGTAGTAGCTGATTTTTCCGCCCACTTCAATAGTCGCAGCGATACACTTGGCATTACTGCCACCCAATCGAAGTTTTCGCTCTACAACATCACCGGCGGACCGCAGGTAAGATTTCCCAGCAGCAGCAAGTTTACGCCGTTCGCACATGTCCTCGCGGGTATCGCGAGAGGAAACCTGAACGAAACATTCACTGATGGATCCACCGCTTTCACCGAGAACAATACGAGCTTCACAATGAACCTGGGGGGTGGGGTCGACTATAAGCTGAACGATCGCTTCGCCTGGCGCATCGGGCAGTTCGACTATAATCCGATCTTTCTTCGCAGTCGCACCTTGAACTCAATCATTTTTCCTAATCGAACCTTAAATGGCTTTCGGTTCTCAACCGGAATTGTCATCAAGTAAGCCCGTCCGGAGGGTAGCGCAGGCTGCCAGCCTGCGCCGCCGCCGCCAGGGGTAGCGCAGGCTGCCAGCCTGCGCCGCCGCGCCGGGGATCGCGCAGGCGGGCAGCCTGCGCTACATAACTAACTCTAAAGGAGAAATAAGATGAAGGCACTCAAGTTACTCTTCCTGGCGCTGACGATTAGCGCCGCCAGTGCCGGCTTGACTGCCGCACAGGTCAATATCGACATTAAGCCTAACGTTTCGGAACAGACCGCTAACACCCCAGCCGACGAGGAGAACGATCTTATCAATGAAATCTTCTCTCCCATCACTGCACGTCTGAATCTGAGCGCGAGCCAAAAGTTTCGCATTGCCAGAATAGCCACGGCCACGATGCTCCAGTCCGAGCCGCTTTATCAGCAGCTTGACGATTTGGAAGATCAGCTTTCGGAAGCCGCCTTTACCGGCCGGTTAGAGGAATCAACAATCAAACAAGTCTCTGAAAAACAAGCATCCGTGTTGAGCGAGATTGTCTCGATGAAGGCGCGCGCAAAGATGTGCTTCTATCGACTTCTAACGGCTGAACAACGGGCAGTGGTTGCGGATCAGTTTCGCTCACGCGCCGCTGAAGGCAGCCTGGGCTCAATTAGTAACTAGGCAGTGGACGACGATTCGAAATGACAGACTGGATCGCATGGACAGAGTCGCTGCTACAATTCCTAACGGTTGCGGGCAGAGCTTTGCTAAACGCCATTGAGATATTGTTGTCATGAGGCGATCCGGGGCGCTAGCCCGACAGTCAGGGAGGGCTCCGACGTCCATGGTTGAGCCCTCCCAGACGGTCGGGCTAGTGCCCCGCACCGCGAGCCGAGTGGT
>JAWWPL010000384.1:0-11925 GCA_033850605.1 Blastocatellia bacterium
GCAATCTTTGAGCATTCTCGTAGACAAATCCACGCGCCTCGTGGTCCAGGGTATCACCGGTAAAGAGGGTACGTTCCATACGAAACAGATGGTTGAGTACGGCACCAACGTGGTCGGTGGGGTGACCCCGGGCAAGGGCGGTTCGATCCATGAAGGCATTCCTGTTTTCAACACGGTAGCCGACGCCGTCAAAGAAGCAGGAGCGAACGCTTCCGTGATTTACGTGCCGCCGGCGTTTGCCGCCGACGCGATCATGGAAGCTGCCGATGCCGGAATTCCTGTCGTCGTTTGCATCACCGAGGGCATTCCTTCTTTGGACATGGTTAAGGTTAAGGAATATCTGAAGGACAAATCGACTCGTCTGATTGGACCGAATTGTCCAGGGATAATCTCACCGGGCAAGTGCAAAATTGGCATCATGCCCGGCCACATACATCGCGAAGGACGCGTGGGAGTCGTGTCGCGCTCAGGCACCCTGACTTATGAAGCTGTCGGCCAGTTGACGCACTTGGGTCTGGGTCAGTCGAGTGCCATTGGAATTGGCGGTGACCCTATCGTGGGCACGACACATGTTGATGCTCTTAAATTATTTCAGGAAGACAGTGAGACCGATGGCATCGTTATGATTGGCGAGATTGGCGGGACGGCGGAAGAGGAAGCAGCCGCTTTCGCGAAGGAAAACGTGACCAAGCCAATCGTTGCCTTCATTGCCGGCCAGACCGCTCCACCTGGACGCCGCATGGGACATGCCGGAGCAATCATTGCTGGCGGGAAAGGTACCGCCGCTGAAAAGATGGCGGCGCTCACCCAGGCAGGAATTCATGTGGTGAAGTCCCCGGCGGATATTGGGTCGGCGATGAAGCAGGCGCTCGGCCGCGCTTAACAACAGCCGCGCAATCAAACAAGCTATGTTTTAAGAGTATGACAAGCTGTCCCACGTGTGGCCGGACATACGAAGACGAGACCATGAGGTTTTGTCTTGATGATGGCGCGTCACTCTCAGTAGGGTCGAGCGCGTCCGGTTCTCGCGTTCCAGCGCCGACCCTGCGGATGCCCGCCCCGGTGACTGAGCAACCTACTATTCGCGTTACCGAACCGGCGATGAATTTACCCGGCCCGCCGGCGGCTGCGACTGCGCAATTCGCAGCTTCCGGCGGCGCCGGCCGCGGGCGCGGTCTGTTGTGGCTCGCCGTCGCGCTGATCATCGGAGCTTCCGCGATAGTGGTCGCGTTCATCCTGACGCGTAGTCGACAGCCGGATGTCGCTTCGGTTACGCCGCCAGTCAGTTCATCGCCGGCGGCAAATCAGTCTTCCTCTTCACCTGCGCCGGACTCAACAGTTGAGTCCAGGAAGGCAGACGAGCCGGCGAATAGCTCTCAAGTTAATCGTCAAATAGCGCCAGCCACGCCGCTGCTCAAGGGTACGCCGCCACCCAGGCCTACGCCTGAGAAATCGAGGACCGAGCAGCCGACACCGCCCAGTTATGCCGCCCCCGCGGCGCCCCGGGCTCCGATATCCGGCGGCGTAATGAACGGGAGAGCGACGCACCTGGTGCAACCCTCGTATCCTCCGATCGCTAAGGCCGCTCATGCTTCAGGTACTGTGAATGTCCAGGTTTTGATCGACGAGAATGGGAATGTAGTCTCGGCGCACGCGACGTCGGGTCATCCGCTGCTGCAGACTGCAGCCGTGAATGCCGCCCGGAGCTCAAAGTTCAGTCCCACAAAGTTGAGTGGCCAGCCAGTCAAGGTTAGCGGCGTAATTGTCTATAATTTTGTGGCTCAGTGAGTAGTAGGAGCACAGGCATCTTGCCTGCCGTTCGCCGGCATCCGTGCCGGCGCATCGAATGCGAGCAGGATGCTCGCGAACCGCCGACAGGAATGTCGGCGCTCGGAATCAGAACGACTGATACCGATGAACACTCAGTACCGGAGCGCGTTAGCATAAGCACACATGAAAATCTGTCCCTCATGTCGTAAGACCTACGAAGATGAGTCGCTCGTGTTTTGTCTCGACGACGGAACCAGGCTGATCCGGGATGGGGCCGCATTCGATTCCAATGCCACATGGAATCTGCCACCCCCCGGCCCAACAGTGGCCAGTCCACGGCCGGCTAACCCAACAGCGCAGTCGACCATTACGTCTCGACCCGAACAGTTTCAAAAGCACAACGGCAGCCGGATTGATTCAAGAAGCAGCGCATTGCCCTGGGTGTTCGCCATCGTCCTGGTTTTGGCTGCTTCGGGTGTGCTGATAGCGTGGTTTATGACGCGTGGCCGTCCTGATGAGACGACCAGCAGGGTTGTCGGGCCGACTCCAGCACCCAGTGCCATGGCTTCGGCGTCGCCGGTCGCAACGGCCGAAACATCCAGGTCTACGACGACTAATGATCGACCAGCTGCGACGCCGAACCGGCTCGCGAAAGAAACGGATAAGCCGCCCGCTCCCACTCCGTTGATAGCGCCGCCCAAACCAAGGTTTTCTATCCTGGACAACAGGACCCTTAATGGCTCCCGAATTACTTATTATCCGAGAACGAGCTTTGCGCTATGCCAGGCTGACTGTGCGGGCAATGCAAACTGTAAAGGGCTAACGTGGATCCGGCCCGGCGCGTATAATCCGAGCGACCCGGGGATGTGCTATCTGATGGCAACGGCCACGCCAGGAACATCGCACGTCTGTTGTATATCGTCACTGAAGAATTGAGGCCTTAATTTGATTACGGGTGTTAACATGGCGCAGATGAACCGTTGCTCATTATTTCTTACGTTCGGATTGATCGTAACCAGCAGCATCTTTGCGCAAGATCCCGGCTCTTCGCAGAGCGTTGAGAAGGAAATAATGTTGAGCGGCAGGGTTTACGACACGAACGGAGCCCTGGTTATGGGAAGTGACGTGCTTGCGCGCAGTGCCGCGGGACAAGAGTATCAGGGACGGACTAACAGCGAGGGAATCTACAAAATGGAAGTTCCTCCCGGTATTTACAAGATAGAAGCGAACGCTGAGGGCTTTTGTCCCAAAAGAGTCGAACTCGCTCTGGTACAAAGAATAGTTGAATCAAAAAAAAGAGTTTCCAGAGTGAGCAATTCAGGTCGGGGACAAAATACTGTCGATTTCGTTCTCGAGATCTCATCGCCCGCCACGATCGAGTCTGTGGGCTCGCCTTGCAAGCAAAAGTCGATGATTAAGAAAGATCCACCCAAAAAAGATCCCGATACTTTTAGAAGGATTGCAGATCAAATCTCAGTGAGGAACAATGTCAGAACAAGCAGGTAATTTAACATTCGCAATCATCAAGCCCGATGCCGTAAGGGCGGGCAACACGGGAAAAATAATCGATCGAATTATCGGTGGCGGCTTTCGTCTACGCGCGCTGAAGATGATTCACCAGTCACGCACGCAGGCTGAAGGCTTCTATGACGTGCATCGCGGCAAGCCTTTCTTTGAGGGCTTAACTGAGTTCATGTCGAGCGGGCCCTGCGTGGTAATGGTGCTGGAAAAAGAAGGCGCGGTGAAAGCCTGGCGCGATCTGATGGGCGCAACCGATCCGGCGAAAGCTGAAGCGGGAACTATTCGCAAAGAGTTCGGGGCGTCGGTGGGCGAGAACGCGACCCACGGATCAGACTCTGACGAGAACGCCGCGATCGAGATTGCCTACTTCTTTAATCGACTTGAGATTATTTGAAAAGCGTCAGTAGTTAGTTTGTTAGTGGTCAGGTGCAATCGGTACCGACGATTGACTGTTCACTACTGGCTACTGACAACTAACAGCTAACAACTGACAAAGGACGTCTTCCCCAAGATGAAACGCTGCCCAACTTGTAACCAGACATTCTCAGAAGGCTGGCTGAGTTTTTGCACTCAGGACGGCACCACTTTGGTAGATGATTCGGTCGCAAAGAGTGATCCGCTTGATCCGATGGCGACGATGATGGCGCCGCCGCCTCCCGCCCTCTCAAATCTAAATCAACCGGGAGGCTGGAATACGCCGTCAGGTGGACTCGGCTCCGGACCATTTCCACAGCCACAACCGATATATCAACAGCCACAACCGATTCAGGGTGGATGGCAACCGCCGCCAGCGCCGGCTTACGCTGTACCGAAGCAGGGCCTCGCCGTAGCGTCAATGATTTGCGGCATTTTCAGTATTACCTTCGGCTGGTGTTGTAGTATCGGACTATTCACTTCGATAGCGGCTATTGTCCTTGGCGGAATCTCGCTGGCACAGATCAAAAATGATCCTGACCACAACGGGGGAAAGCCTATGGCTCTGGTTGGAATTATTACGTCTGCCCTCTACCTTATCTTTTGGGTATTGATACTTTTGTTATGGGGATTCGGCGCCATGATGGGAGGTCTAAAGTAATCTTGTTTACCTGGACATTCCGGAATTGAAGCTGACGTGAAGCGCTGCCCAACGTGTAAACGCACTTTTGCAGACGAGACGCTAAGTTTTTGCCTGGAGGACGGCACGCCTCTGGTCCGCGACTCCGCCGGCCGGGCTGATTCACAGGAGACGCTGGTGTCGCCCTCGCCTGCGTTGCCGCCGGCTGGCGCCATAGGTAACTTGCCCCCCACGCAAAACTACGGACAGCTTCCCGGCAAGGCCACGATCAACGCATCGCAGTTCGACTCCCCGGCCGCAATGGCATCCACGCCTCCGCCACGCCGGACTTGGCCCTGGATAGTTGGGCTCCTGGCTCTGTTACTGATAGTGATCGGCGGAATCGTGATTGCGGCGCTGGTCATCCCTCCGCTGCTGCGCGACTCGGGCAATGACAATCGCGCGCAACCTTCGCCGACTCGTGCTGAATTGACGCCGCCGCCAAAACCGACGCCAGCTGCTTCGCCTTCTACTGACGAGGACGACGTGCCGGACGACGAGGATGTGGTCGCATCTCAACTCAGCAAGCTGGAAGACGAATGGACTCGAGCAAACGTCAAAGGAGACAAGCAGGCGCTGGAAAAAATTCTGGCGGACGAATATGTTGGCGGCCCCAACAGCCATACGAAGCGCGAGTACATCGATTCGCTGACCCCGGACGATGCAATTAAGTCCTGGGAGTTGAAGGATCTGACGGTCGAGCAGGACAACGACCGAGCCACGGTTCATGGTACTTTGACAAATGAAACCGCGACGGGGCCACAGGTTTATGACTTTACCGATACCTTTGTCTGGAGAGACCACCGCTGGCAAGCTGTAGCATCTAAGGGCAGTCGTGTAAAATAAATTTGGAAATTCGAAATCAAAATTATGTCAATCATCACCGAAGTAATCGAATCAACCAAAGCTATCATCCAGGGCATGAGTGTGACTCTGTCCTATGTGCCCAAACGAAAGCAGACCGTTCAGTATCCGGAAGAGCCGGTCACCGTCCAGCCGCGTTATCGTGGCCAGCATTTGCTGCACGTTGATGAGCTGGGCCGCGAGAAATGCGTCGCGTGTTTTCTGTGTGCGGCTGCGTGTCCGTCGGAATGCATCTATATCGAGGCCGCGGACGATCCGCGTCCCGCTGAAGAACGCATCGGCGTCGATGAACGCTATGCCAAGATCTATAACATCGATTACGGACGCTGCATCTTTTGCGGCTACTGTGTCGAAGCTTGTCCGAAAGATGCCATCACGCACGGCTATAACTTTGAGCTGTCTGTTTACAACCGCGCTGATCTTCTGAAGAGAAAGGACGATCTTCTGATCACCAAGCAAATCCAGTCAAAGAATTATCGCGTGGCGTTTTCGGATGAGGACGTGGATTCAGAATACAAGGAAGTGTGACATAGCTCGGGCAGAGACCAGCGGTGATTGGCGACCGTTCGCTCCGTAGGAGCGAGATATTTATAGATCTGCCGCGCCCTTTCGTTCTCGTCTCCGCTCGGAGCGACATCGCGATGTCGTTCCGAGCGGAGTTGTTTTATAAGAAAACAATCGGTGCTATAAACATTGCGCTCCTAACGGAGCTTTCGAAGTCTCGTTATGCGTGAATTCCACTACCGCTGGGAATTTGATCTCGAATCGTCGCCCGAACAGCTCTGGCCACTGGTAGCGGACACGAATCGCTTCAATCGCGACACGGGAGTCCCTGCGGTTCAGATGGTGCAGAGCGAAGGCAAGGGTCTGAAGAACGCGCGCCGGCGCCTAAGGCTCTCGGCCTTCGGCATCCCGGTCGAATGGGAAGAACAGCCGTTTGAGTGGACTCGGCCGACGCGTTTCGGCGTGTTGCGCCGCTATAGCAAGGGACCGATGGCGGAGTTGCGGGTGGTGGTTGATTTGACGCCGCGCCGGAAGCTGGACGAAGTGCCGTTGGAAGCTCATCAGACGATGGGCACGAAGCTGATTTATCAGGTTTGGGCCAAGCCCAGGAATGTGATTGGCTTGTTAGCTATTCCAATTCAAATCGGAGTCTTAAGTGCGCGCAGTTTTGCTCGGACGCTGAAAGAATATGACTACTTGGCGAAACAGGGCCGAGCGGTGGCGAATCTTTCGTCAAAGGCTGAATTTGTTTCCGGGGGCCGGGCGCGACTGCTGACGCTAAGCGAAAAGATGGTAATCGCGGGAAGCGACGGCGAAGCGGTTGCCTTGCTGGTTGACTATCTCGAGAACGCCGACGAGTTTGCGCTGACGCGAATCAGACCATACGAACTTGCTCGTCAATGGAACAAACCCAGGCGGACCATTCTGGAAACTTGCCTCTGTGCTACGCGCGCGGGAATCCTGGATCTGCAATGGAACCTGATCTGTCCCATGTGCCGCGGCGGCTCGGGACCGGGTTCGTTGAAGGAGATCGAATCCACTGTTCATTGTCCAGGCTGCAACATCGATTTCGCGGTTAACTTTGAACAATCCGTGGAGCTTACGTTTCGGCCTAATCCGTCAATACGACGGAGCGAGGGCGAGACATTCTGCATTGGCGGCCCGCAGGTGATGCCGCACGTTGCCGCGCAACAGCTCCTGCCGCCGCATTCGACTCGCGCCATCGCTTTATCCCTCAGCGCCGGCCGGTATCGTCTGCGCACGATGAGTATTCCCGGCTGGCAACATTTGCGCGCGTCCGGGGGTGGAGCCGCCACGGTAACGCTGCGGGCAACCGCCGAGGGCTGGAGCGATAATGAATTGGAGATCGCCTCCGACGCGCAGATCACGTTTGAAAACTCGACGGCTGAAGAGCAGTTGTTCATCCTCGAACGCACTGCCTGGAGCGATGAGGCGGCGACCGCTGCCGAGGTAACAGCGTTGCAGGTCTTTCGCGATCTATTTGCCAGCGAGGCGCTTCGCCCCGGCGAACAGATATCAGTCGGCACGCTGACGGTGTTGTTTACCGACTTGAAAGACTCCACGCGCATGTATCGCGAGATTGGAGACGCAACCGCCTTCGGACGAGTGATGAATCACTTTGATATTTTGAAACAGGTAATCACCGAAGAAGACGGCGCGCTGGTAAAGACCATTGGCGACGCGGTAATGGCGGTCTTCCGTTCTCCGGCAGGCGCCGTGCGTGCCATGCTCGAGGTGCAGAGCCGGCTGGCGTCTCCTCCGGCAGGAATGCAGCCACTAAGCCTCAAGGCCGGTCTGCACACAGGGCCTTGCATCGCCGTGACGCTAAACGACAGGCTGGATTATTTTGGATCGACGGTTAACATGGCGGCGCGTCTGGAAGGACAATCAACGGCCGACGATGTGGTTATCTCGAACGTGGTTTATTCCGATCCCCAGGTCCGTGAGTTGTTGAGCGATCCGAGGGAGGGCTTGTCGGCCACTCGGTTTGAAATACCGTTGAAGGGATTTGACGTAGAACAGTTCGAGCTCTGGCGAGTGACCAGGGTAAGAACGTCGGCGGTTGGAACGCCGGAAGAATAGGCGCTATTAGTCCTATTTGCCCTATGCCCTTAATCGAAACTCAGGAAGTCACACGCGTTTATCAGATGGGCACCAATCTGGTTACCGCCCTGGATCACGTCGACGTGAGCCTGAACGAAGGTGAATTTGTCGCCATTCAGGGGACTTCGGGCTCGGGCAAGTCGACGCTGCTGAATTTGTTGGGCGGACTGGACCGGCCCACCAGCGGCGAAGTGCTGTTCGACTCAACGCCTTTGGGGCCGTTGACCAAGAAGCAGATGGCCCGCTATCGCCGCGACTCGGTGGGAATGATTTTTCAGAACTTCAATCTGATCACTACCATGACAGCGGCCGAAAACGTGCGGCTGGCATTGGCCTTCGGCGGAGTACGCGGCGCCGAGCGGCGCCAGCGAGCCGGAGAGTTGCTGGAACGTGTTGGCCTCGCAGGGCGCACTGAACATCGACCTTTGGAATTGTCCGGCGGTGAGCAGCAGCGCGTAGCCATCGCTCGGGCCCTGGCGAATCGGCCGCGGGTACTTCTTGCCGACGAGCCGACTGGGAATTTAGACTCAACGCGTGCCCGCGAGTTGCTCGCTTTACTGCACGAGATGGTCAAGCATGAAGGCTTGACGGTGCTACTGGTAACTCACGATCACGAACTGGCGAGCAGCTTCGCCGATCGAATCATTATGATGAAGGATGGAAAGGTAGTCAGGAGTTAGATAATAGATCCTAAAAGCCCTATAGAACCTATTGTCGACCATCAAGAGGTAGAGACATGGCAACACCAACCCCCCAGGAGATGACGCTGGATGCGCTTCGTTCGGTGCCGCTTTTTGCGTCGCTCGACGACGCGGCAGCAGTCGAATTGCGCAGCTTGCTCCGCACCCGCGACGTCACAACCGGTACCGTGCTTTTCCGGGCCGGCGACGATGGCGACGCGATGTATCTAATTGAAAGCGGCCGCGTTCGGATTGCCGTCACTGACGAAGACCAGCACGAAATTGTGTTGGCGGAACTGGCTCAGGGCGATTTTTTTGGCGAGATGGCGATCATCGACGGCAAGCAGCGCTCAGCTGATGCCGTGATTATCGAAGACGCGCGGCTGGCCGTGCTGTCGCGAGACAACTTCCTACGCTTTATTCGAAATACTCCGATGGTCGCCCTGGAAATGTTGAGCGCTACCTTTTCGCGTCTGCGGAGCACGGACAGGATGTTGCAGCAGCGAGTATCGCGCAACGTCAATGAAGAACAGGCCAAACGGTCGACGATTGCCGATCGCATGGCGGATCACCTCGCGGAGTTTGGGGGCAGTTGGAAGTTTATCGGCTTCGCGGTCGGCGTCATCATTTCGTGGATTGTGTTCAATTCCTACGTGCTGATTAAGGGATTCGATCCGGCTCCATACCAGATGCTCAATCTGGTGATGGGGATCATCGCAGGCCTCCAGGCCCCGATCATTATGATGTCGCAGAATCGGCAGTCCGAAAAAGACCGGCTGCGCGCCGATCTCGATTATCAGGTTAACCTCAAAAACGAACTGTCGTTAACTGAAGTGCTGCGCCGGCTCGACGTACTGGAGAGTGAGCGGCTGCCATTGTTGTTCGCTGAACAAAAAGAGCACATCGCCAAATTGCAGTCGCCGGCCGCACTGGTGTCAACCAGCACCACGAACTAGCGGGGCCGCGGAAAAGTGGTCAGAGGGCCGATGACGACAGCAAAACGATCGACGAACTCACACGAAGCAACTGGAATCATATCCCGTGTTTCGCGGCGTTCGGGTGGTTTGGTGGATCGTCTTGCTGTCGTATCAACCGCTCTCAACTTCTATTGAACATAGCAAAGGCGCTTTTCAACAACCCGCCAAGGCTCGCATCCAAAAATGATTCAAGCAATCTTCTTTGACTTCAACGGCGTCATCATTGATGACGAGCGTGTCCATCTTAAAGCTTATCGCGAAGTTCTGCTGGGCGAGAATGTTCCGCTCACCGACGATGATTACTTTGCATCACTGGGTATGGACGATGTGGCATTCGTGCGCGCCGCATACAACCGGGCCGGACGGCCGGTGGCTGACGAAGTGATGCATGCACTCATCAAGCGCGAACACGAGTTGCATCGCGGGTTCATCACTAATGATTTGCCGGTCGCTGCGGGAACGGTGAATTTCATCAAGGAAGCCGCGCGACACTTCGAGCTGGGTGTCGTCAGTATGGCGGTGCGCAGCGAAATAGATTACGTGTTGCAGTTGGCGGGGCTGCAGGATTCCTTTGCCGTCATTGTCAGCGCGGATCCCGGATTGAAACATAAGCCGGCGCCGGACTGTTACCAGCGCGCGCTCGCGATCTTGAATGAAACGCGACGCGCGGCGCGCAAGCTGCCGTTACTGCCGCAAGAATGTGTGGCTATCGAGGACGCGCCGCCGGGAATCGAGGCCGCTCGATCCGCCAACATGCGCGCCATCGGCGTTACGAACACAGTTGCCGAAAAACATTTGCGGGACGCGCAAGCGGATATCGTCACGCCTAACCTCTCAGATTGGTGCGTAGAGGCGGTACGTGGTTTGTTTGACTAAACTGCATCATGGGCCGAACCATCGTCATTGGCGACATTCACGGCTGTTTTGAGGAGCTGCAGGATTTGCTCAGAGTGCTCGAACTTCGTACAGAGGACCGCGTAATTGCGGTCGGTGATCTCATCGTCAAAGGTCCTCAGAGCCGCGAGGTGCTGGATCGTTTCATCGAAGATGACAGATTCTCGGCCGTCATTGGAAATCACGACCGGGCGATCAGGCAGCATTGGCGAGGTGAGCCCCTCCGGCTTACTAAAGAGCAGAAAGTGACGGTGGCGGAGCTCGATTCTGATAGGGAACGCTACTCGGTCTATCTGCGCTCGTTGCCTTTCACTATAAATCTTGGGTCTCACTTGATCGTGCACGCCGGGGTCCGTCCGGGTGTGCCACTACGACGGCAAATGTCGAGTGATTTGACCGAGATCCGAACGATGGGTGTGAACCCTTCCAGCCGCAAGGGTGTTCCCTGGTTTGACGTCTATCGGGGCAGGCGGGTCGTCCTCTTCGGTCATTGGCCGGCGAAAGCTCCTCGGGTGGCGCGGCGCGCGCTGGGCTTGGACACCGGTTGTGTCTATGGTGGGCGCCTGACCGCCTACATCATCGAATTGAATCAGTTTGTAAGCGTGCCCGCACGTCAATCATACGTGCAAAAAAGAAGGGTCCGTACTAATAGGACGCGGGTAACACATCAACTCTCGCCGTTAGCTTTACCAGAAGTTCAGAGTCCTCTTTGGAAGTGAAATTAATACGATTTAGTTACGCGAGTTTTGCATCTCCGTTGTTTCTTTCACGCCGAAACAATTCGAACCAACTAAAGTCCCGGAATTTACCTCAGATCAAGGAGTCTTGGGAATACGAGTTGCTCGCTCTCCGATGAGCATGAGACAAATAGCTATTGGTGTATGTCTCGTGAAGTTCGCTAGTATAAAAGAGTTTCGAGAAAAATGATTTCAAAAATACAAATCGATAATCGAGTTAGAGTAGCGATGCCGCCGCAGGCAGGCCGCCTCTTGCCAGAGGTCAAACCTGATTCAGAGAAGCCGGATCCAGAGAAGCCTGATCCCGAGAAGCGTTTATTCAATCGCGAACTCAGTTTGGTCGAGTTCTTTCGGCAGGTGCTCGAGGCAGGGCTTGACGCCGATGCTCCGTTGCTCGAACGGCTGCGCTTTCTGACAATCTTCGCAAACATCGTGGATGAGTTCTTCATGGTGCGCGTGTCGGGCCTGAAAGAAGAAGTCGAAGAGGGATGGGTGCACCCCTCCCCAGACGGTATGACCGCGGAAGAGCAGCTCCGGGAAATCAGGAGCCGTCTGCGGCCGATGGTCGCGGAACAAAGTCGGGCGCTTCGAGAAGAAGTGCTACCCCAACTCGAGTCGTGCGGGATCGTCCTCGCTCCTTATCATTCATTGTCTGATGACGAGCGCGCCCAACTTGATAATTATTTCACCCGAAAAGTCTTTCCGGTGCTGACTCCCCTGGCCGTAGATCCGGCGCATCCATTTCCATATATTTCGGGGCT
>JAWWPL010000424.1:0-4548 GCA_033850605.1 Blastocatellia bacterium
ATGATCGACAACCACATCGCCAACCTCTGCGCCGGAGCCCGTCATAAAGTTCACCACCCCCGGCGGGACGCCCGCTTCTTCCAGCAACTCGAAAAACTTATACGCGATGGTCGGCGCATCGGAGGACGGCTTGAGGACAACTGTGTTGCCGGTAACCACCGCCGCCGCAGTCATGCCCGCCATAATCGCCAAAGGAAAATTCCACGGCGGAATCACTGCACCGACGCCGAGCGGAATGTATTCAAGGTGATTATCCTCGCCGGCCATCTTGGTTAATGGCTGTGGCGCCGCATAGCGAAGCATCTCGCGGCCATAGAACTCGAGAAAGTCGATCGCTTCGGCAGTATCGCCATCGGCTTCGGGCCAGGATTTGGCAACTTCGAAAATCATCCAGGCGGACAGCTCATGTTTGCGCGAACGAATCAACTCGGCCACGCGAAACAACAACTGGGCCCGCTCTGCCGGCGGAGTGTTTCGCCATGTCTGAAAGGTTTCGTACGCGGTCTCGACCGCGCGATTGGCGAGCTCTTTGGTCGCTTTCTGAAACTTTCCAACCAACTGTGTGCGATTTGCCGGATTGATAGCTTCCAGTTTGCTTTCAGTGTTGATGCGCTCGCCGCCGATGACCAGCGGGTATTCCTGGCCCAATTGAGCTCTTACTTTTTCAATCGCGGCGCGCATCGCGGCAGCGTTTTCTTCTTTGCTGAAATCTGTTAATGGTTCGTTGCTGAATTCTGTTGGCATTGTTACTCCGAGTTAGGTTCGCTTTTCTCTGTGCAACTCTGTGAAACCTCTGTGTCTCTGTGGTGAGTGTTCCGGCATCGGATTCAACCACAGAGACACAGAGGCTTCACAGAGGTACACAGAGAGTTTCGCTAGGAAGGCCACTCGCCGGCCTTCTGTAATTTCTTTATTCTGCGTTTGACGATCTCCCGCTTGAGCGGAGTCATTTTGTCGAGAAAGACTATGCCGTCGCAGTGATCCGTTTCGTGCAGCATGCAGCGCGCGGTCAGCTCAGTGCCGTCCAGTTCAAACTCTTTACCGTTGACGTCGTGAGCGCGCACGATTGCGCGCAGATTGCGCTGCACGCCGAAGAAGATACCGGGGAAGGAAAGACAACCTTCGTCGCCGTCCTGCTTGCCTTCGACCCCGACCACTTCCGGATTAATCATCACGACACGCTGCGCCGGATCTTTGCCGGCGGAACAATCCATCACGAACAGACGTTTCGCCACACCCACCTGCACGGCGGCTAAACCCACGCCGGGGGCAGCATACATCGTCTCGAACATGTTGTTGACGAGCTTCTTCAGATCGGCGTCAAATTTGGTGACCGGATCGGCGGGCGCATCGAGAATAGGATTCGGCCACGTAACTATTTTTAGTAAAGACATTCTGCTAAATCTCAGATTTTCAAAATTTCAATTCTCAAATTTCAAATCGTTTCACTCTCAAGTCTTGGTTTTGCCGCTTTAATTTTACGATCAACGTTTTGGTTTCGCTAGTGATGAGGTCAGAGCCGGGAGCAGGAGCGACCGGGTGGGCCTCAGTATCCACGCAACTGCTCGCGATACCCTTCAAAGTTGCGTTTCATCTCACCCAAACTGTCGCCGCCAAACTTTTCGCGCATTGCCGCAGCCAGCACCAAGGCAACCATGGCTTCGCCAATCACGCCGCCGGCCGGAACGACGGTGATGTCTGAGCGTTCAAAGGCGGCGGGTTCTTCCTCTTTGGTGTCGATGTCGACTGAGCGGAGCGCACGCCGCAGCGTCGAGATCGGTTTTAAGTAGCCGCGAACTCTCAGCTCTTCGCCGTTGGTGACGCCGCCTTCCAATCCGCCGGCGCGATTCGTGGCGCGTATGAACTCTTTCGTGTCTTCGTTGTAGCCGATTTCGTCATGGACTTCAGATCCGGGAAGGGAACTGATTGACGCGCCGGCGCCGATGGCGACCGCCTTGACCGCGGGGATCGACATCACTGCCTGCGCCAGGCGGCCGTCGAGTTTCAGATCCCAGGCGGTATGCGAACCGAGTCCCGGCACCACACCGCGCGCTGTAACTTCAAAGATGCCGCCGAGAGTGTCCCCCTCGCTTTTTTTCTTATCGATCAACTCAACCATAAGCCGCTGAGCTTGCTCGTCGCCGCAGCGCAGCGGCGCCTCATCGGGAATGGAGGCGATTTGATCGAAGGTTAGTTCCAGAGGTTTCTCCGGAATGCCGCCGAGTTGGATTACATGACTATGAATTTCGACTCCGAAGTTTTCCAACAGTTGCCGGGCGAGAGCGCCACATGCCACCCGCGCAGTCGTCTCACGAGCTGACGCGCGTTCCAGTATGTCACGCAGGTCGCGAGCGTTATACTTCTGGCCGCCAGCCAGATCAGCATGACCCGGACGCGGACGTTTGACGCGGCGAGATTTTTCGGGCGCCAGGTCCCGCGGCTCAACCGACATGACCTCGGTCCAGTTGGCCCAGTCCTTGTTTTCAATCATCAGGGCCAAGGGCGAGCCCAGGGTTAATCCGTGCCGCACCCCGCTAAGAATCTCGACGCGGTCAGACTCGATCTTCATCCGCGCGCCGCGGCCATAGCCCTGCTGCCTGCGCGCGAGCTCGTGATTGATCAGCTCGATGTTAACGGGCATGCCGGCGGGCAGACCTTCGACTATCGCGACGAGCGCGCGACCATGTGATTCGCCGGCTGTGGTGAAGCGGAACATTATTCTTTAGTCAGAAAAAAACGTTCTCTGCGTCTCTTCGGTGAATCTGTATCTTTCATCATCGTAACACCCAGTGCAAGGTAAAAAGTTTTTACAAGAACTCCTCCGAGAACATATTCCCCCGCCCCAGAATCCCCGCCGGATCAAACGCCCGCTTCATCTCTGCCATTTCACGCAGATGCTCGTCGCCGTAAAGCTCGCGCAGATATTCGCGCTTAAGCTTACCAATGCCATGTTCCGCGGAGATGGTACCGCCCACTTCGACCGCGCGATGAATGAAGGTCCGGTAAATTTCGCGCGCCCTGGCAGCTTCGTCATCGTCGCGCGGCAGAATATTCACGTGCACGTGATTGTCGCCGATATGACCAAAGATTGTGTACCGCAGATTCCCTCCCCGCAAACTGTCTTCGTAGAAGCGCAACATCCCCGCAAACGCTTCGTCGGGAACAGACATGTCAGTCGAGATTTTGCGCTGGTTATGACGCGCGAACCATTCATTCATCAGCACCGGCAGCGCATGACGAAACGCGCGCAGCCCGGCTTGATCGGCTTCGTTAGTCGCAAACCATGATTCGTCGGCAAGTGCCTTATGTCGTTCAAGCAATGATAGCCACTCGGTCATCAGCGAGTCTTCAGTTGATGAGGTTGTCTCCTGCTCGAAGAAGATCGCGCCCGTGGTTCCTGTCGGAATCGTTTCATATTTCTGGCGCAGGAAGCGCAGCGATTCAATGTCGAAATACTCAAGGGCTCGGGCGTCAATAGCCGAGCCCTCCCTAACGGTTGGGCTAGTGCCCCGATTGGCCAACGATCGTTCGCGCGCTTCACTGACAAACCCGAGAAGATCTTCTTCTGTCGTGAAAAAGACTACGCCGCTCATCAGCCCTGCTGGTTTCGGGAGCAGTTTCACTTCAACCTCCAGAATCACGCCCAGGGTTCCTTCGCTACCGATAAAAAGATCGATCACGTCCATGCCCGGCGCGACGTAGTAGCCTGAAGCGTGTTTGCGAACCTGAGGCATCCGATATGTCGGCAACTGGGTGGCGATCGATTTTCCAGAGGGGAGGGGAATCGTGATTTTGCCCTTCTCATCAGAATGTAATTGACCGCGGCGGATATCGATCACTTCGCCACTTGCCAGAGCGATTTGCAAACGCTCGACGTAATTTCGGGTGGGACCATATTTGAAAGTCCTGGCGCCCGAGGCGTTCGTCGCCACGTTGCCGCCGAGAAAGCAACTGCGTTCGGTGGGATCCGGCGGATACAGCAACCCTTCGGACTCAACTGCACGTTGAAGGTCGCCGAGGATTACACCACTTTCCGCGACGGCATGGCCTCCTCCGCCATGATCGTCATGAACAATTTGTTTGATCCGATTCAGCTTGTCGGTAGCGATCACGATGCCGCCAAAAGGGACGCGCCCTGCAACCGTGCCGGTCCCAGCCCCCGAAATCGTCACCGGGATTTGATCGCGGGTCGCCTGGCGCAGGACTTCGGCAACTTCTTCCGCGGTTTCGGGAAAGACAACACGCTCGGCGAACCCCCCAGACACGTGTGAAGAGTCGGCAAGAAACGATTGGATCTCGTCTGGTTGAGACTTCGTCAGCATTATGAGTAGTCCAGACTGTGACTCCGATATAGCCCAAACTCAATCACAGACCGAAGGAACTAATTCTTCCAACCGCGAAGCGGTTAAGCAACTCAGCCCAGGGTTGCCGCGCTTCGCGGCTACCCTGGGATCGAGTCGTCGAGAGACGGGCAACCCCAACGGGGTTGCGTCTCATGCGCCGTCGAGTCGCGACATTGGATCGGAAATGTCCGCCGCTTCTTGAGTT
>JAWWPL010000452.1:0-4656 GCA_033850605.1 Blastocatellia bacterium
GCGCCGACTAGTCGGCGCACTCCAAAAGGCCGATGCCTAATCTCACTCAACTGCGTCTCGCCGCCCGCGAAATCTTCGACGAAACCTTGAATGCGGTTGATCCGGGTGCTGCGGTCCGCCGCTCCGCTCGCCTGGCTGAATCGCAGTTAAACGTTTGTGACACGACGATCGATATCGGAAATCGAAAGATCTATTCCGTCGCAACCGGCAAGGCAGCTTTCACCATGGCGTACGGCCTTGAGCAAGTACTGGGTGATTCGCTCACCGAGGGATTTATGAGCGGCCCCACATCACCGGGATCGAAAGAAAGGCCGGCAGGAAAGCTCAGTAATCGCTGGCGAGTGTGCGAAGGTGGCCATCCTCTGCCAACTCAGAAGAGCCTCACGGCTGCTAAGGCCGCCTTCAAGCTCCTGCAGCGAGCGAATGAAGAGCGGGCCTTGATCATCTTTCTAATTTCCGGAGGCGGGTCCGCAATGCTCGAGTGGCCGATTGACGATCACATTGATCTAACTGATCTGCGTAGCGCCAACGAAGCCTTGGTCAATTGCGGTGCGTCAATCGGCGAGATCAACGCCGTGCGCCGCGCCTTCTCGGCGGTCAAAGGCGGACGTTTAGCCGCGCGCGCACCAAATTGCGATCAGATTACCCTGATTGTCTCTGACGTCCCGCGCGGCGAAGAGCGAAACGTAGCCTCGGGCCCAACGTTGGAACCACCGGACGATGCTCCCTCCGCGACGGCGGTTATCAGCGAATACGGCCTGCGCGCTCGACTGCCCCAGACCATTCTTCGAGCCATCGAAGCAAGCGCGCCCTCTACCGAGAGTGCTTCAATCTCGCTGCGTCGGCACTTCGTGCTGCTCGATAACCACAGCGCTCTCGAGTTTGCCGCCGAAGCGGCGAGGCAAAGAGGCTTCACACTCGAAATAGCGTCCGATATCGTGGATCAGCCAATCGCCGAAGGCTGCCGCCAACTGTTCGATCGACTTAATACTCTTCGCGCGCAAGCCAGATCAAAGCACTCGAACGAAACTAATGCCGTGTGCCTGATATCGGGCGGCGAGTTCGCTTGCCCTGTCAGAGGCGAAGGTCTTGGCGGAAGAAACCTGGAGACCGCTCTGCGCCTGGCAGCAGAGCAAAGGCTGTCGAGTTCGGCGCCATTCATCGCGCTTTGCGCGGGCACGGACGGCATCGACGGCAACAGTCCCGCGGCCGGCGCAATTGTCGACAGCACTACCATTGAACGCGCCGGCACGATCGGCCTGGACCCGCAAGCCTTTCTCGATGGCAGTAACGCTTATTCATTCTTTGTGGCTCTCGGGGACACGATCGCGACCGGCGCAACCGGCACTAATGTTCGCGACATTCGAATTTTGTTGGCAGGTCTGCTGTCTTGACTCCGCGTTGCTCGCGGAATATAAACCTAATGACAGAGAAGTGACTTAGGAGGTCACGTTGGCCGCTCAACTCCAGCACCCAGGCGAATCGACTTCCGAAACAGCCGGCAGCTTTTCTTTTCAAGACTTAACTGAAGCCTTATTGGCGCGCCGTTATGTGCCTCCGCTGCCGGAGATTAATGATCTGATGGCGCGCACCACGATCTCTCCGGATGAATTGCTGCCGTATTTGGGCTTCAAAGCCGGCAACTATTGTCGCCATCGCGTCATGCGAAATGAATTTGTCGAGATGTTAGTGCTTTGCTGGAAGCCGGGACAGCGCACTCCGATTCACGATCACAACGGATCGCACGGCGCTGTGTTCGTGCACGAAGGTATCTTGTGGGAAACGACTTTCGAGTATGACACTGAGGACGGACTGGCATACAAAGCCAACCACGAATTGCGCGCAGGCGGTCTGACTGGTTCAGAACTGCCGGACATTCATCAGATCGGCAATCCCGATGTTAGCGGCCAGGATCTGATCACGATCCACATCTACGCTCCACCACTGGGCGTGCTGAAAACCTATAAGCTCGGAAGTTCTACCATCGATCTATACACGCCCGCGGATCCGGATTTTTTGTGATCCCAAGTGGCACAGACTTCAGTCTGTGACTTGGAACACTGAAATCACAGACTGAAGTCTGTGCCACATTCCTAACGCACAAACGTACTCACCATCAGAGTTTGCCCATCGGTAACCACAAAAATAGTTCCCCGCTGCCCCGTAGTCATCACTTCAGCTCCGCTCGCGCGCCAGCGCTCAACCACCTCTTTGTTCGGATGGCCA
Source organism: Blastocatellia bacterium (assembly GCA_033850605.1). Classification (GTDB taxonomy): domain Bacteria; phylum Acidobacteriota; class Blastocatellia; order Pyrinomonadales; family Pyrinomonadaceae; genus UBA11740. The sequence goes on from JAWWPL010000452.1 coordinate 2,227, forward strand.
AACATTGAAGTCCGGCCCACTGAAATAATTGCCAGCGAAGGATGGGTGCCGGCAACGAACGCCGCGACGGAAGATGTCTTGCTGCCATGATGGGCAACCTTCACCAAATCGCTCTTGAGGTTGGCGCCTTCCTTCAGCACGGCTGCTTCGCCTTCCTTCTCAATATCGCCGGTCAACAAAAAACTCTTTTCACCATAGCGGATCAGCAACATTATCGAATCATTATTTCGCGAAGGCGCGGTCTCATCTCGGGTCGGAGGCGGCCAAAGCACTCGTGCCGAGACATCGCCAAAGCGAAGTACGTCACCCGCGCCAATCTTCTCGACCGGCACGCCGGCCTCTTTCATGGTATCCGCAAATCGCGCGTACTCGGGATCGTCCGCTGGTGTACGCGCGACGATCGCAGCGCGAACTTTGAAATTGCGTGCCACATCGTTAAGGCCATCGATATGATCTGCATCGGCGTGCGTGGCCAAAATATAGTCGACCCGATCGATTCCGCGTGACCAGAGATATTGTGACACGACGCTTTCCCCAATTGAGCGCGAGTCGCGCTCGAAAACCGACTCGTCGTCAGCTTGATTAATGTTCGGACGTCCTCCGCCATCGACCAACAGAGTTGTCCCGTCGGGCATCGTTACGAGAGCCGAGTCGCCCTGGCCGACATCAAGGAAATCGAGGTGAAGTTTCCCGTCAAGCCCCGCGGCGCTGAAAGGATGAAAAATGATGGCTAGCAGGAGGAAACCGAATGCAAAGGCCGCGACCCTGACCTTTCCCGCCGAAAGTATTGGCGGCCTCCTGATCCAAACGGCAGACAGTGGGTTCCAACCTGCTAATGCAAAAACAAGGAAGGCCACAACGACATAATAGAGAACGTATATCGCGGCCATCCTACCGCCGTAATGTGGCAACCGCATGGATGCGACATTTAAGCGTGTGAAGGGATCAACGGAATGAATCATGATCCAGTTGATCTTCTCTGTCAGAATAATCAGCGGCGCAGCGAACGCTGCACTAAGGTGCGAAACCAACAAAGCCGCAAGCGCTGCAAATGCCAAAGCCGCCATCAGGATGCCAACGAAGATATTGAGCGCCAGTGAGGCGATCGAAAGACGGTGGAAGTAAATCACCATCAGAGGCAGTAGCCCGAGTTGTACGCTGACCGAAACCACCACTGCCCCGAACGCATAGCGACAGGGTCGCTGCAGGTGCCAACGCTCCAGACGGGCTGCGACGGGTGTCTTGAATAGTCTGTAACTGATGTTTGACGCGGCGATTTCGGCCCGCCATTCACGTTCACTCCAAAAACAAAATTCCGAGAGAAGACGGAACCATTGGGAGCAAAAAGGCGGATAGGGCGTCTCTCTTGTCGGTTTCCAGGCACCCACTCTTTGCATTCTCTGCATGATAGGGACGGCGATGGAAACGATCGACAGCACAGAAAGAAAGGTCAGCTGAAAGGATGGGTCAAACAGGTTTTCTGGCTGCCAAATCAATAACGTCAGCGCCGCGCCGCCGAGGATGTTCAATGTATTCGCGGGTCGCCAGACGACCGGCGCCAATACCATCAACGTGAACATCAACACCGATCGGCAGACCGAAGGATCAGCACCCACGGCGATTGTATATCCCCACATGAAAACGACGGCGACCAGAAACTGTAAGAGCTTGCTCCGCACTAACCAGCGCACCAGGAGAATCACCAATCCGCCGATAAAGGCGATTTGCAGTCCGCTGATGACCAACACATGGAACGTCCCGCCGGCGCGGAAACGCTCTGCACCCGCCCGCGAAATGTTATATCGATTGCCGAGTAAAGCCGCTGCGAGTATGCCGGCAGTTTCAGGTGAGAAATTCGCCGCGAAATCTCTTTCCAGATGCTGACGCCATTCGTAAAGCCACGCCAAAGGAAGGAAGATACGTCCGTCGTCCAAACGCTCAATCAGCAAAGGACTTTTGACTACGCCGGTGGCGTCGTAGCCTTTGCGTTCAAGGTATTCAGTCAGAGGCAAAACACCGGGATTGCGAAAACTTTCGTCGCGATCGAGGGTCGTCATGACTCGCACTCGGGCTCCGTGGCGCAGTTCCAATGCGTCGTATTCTTTGCGCACTTGTTCTTCGGGCGTACGGGCGAGCAATATCACGGTCCCGGATGCGCCGCGCTCCCTTCCCTGGAAGCTGATGCTTTCAACTCGAATCGTGAGATAGAAGCTATCGGGCGCGGGTTCGGGCTGACCAGAAAGGACGCCGGTTACCTCAACCGGCTCACCAAAGGTGATGAGGCCTTCGTCGTACATTCGAGAGATGCGGCTCAGCGAGGCGGGACGATTATCGATCAGCGAAAGAACAAAGCCGGTGCAAAGAAAAGCTGCGATCAGGAAAACCGTTCTGAGATTCGTCCTGTTCCTTACTGGAAGAACGATCGCGCAA
>JAWWPL010000487.1:0-7132 GCA_033850605.1 Blastocatellia bacterium
TCCGATAATAACGTGCAACGGCGTGTGAAGTTCGTGGCTCATTCCCTTAACGAAATCGGCGGCCGCGCGGTCGCCCGTCCTCACTTCGTCGACCGCCGCTTGGTGCTGTATCACTTCATTCCCAGCGGCTCGCCGCTGTTGGATATCGATTGCAGTTTTCACCTAGTGAATAATTCACGCGCACCACCGTTCGGAGCAACGAGAACACACTCCCTTCCATATTTGAAGAGACAGATCAATTCTTGTGCCCATCGAGAGGGCAAAGCCTTTTGAATTCTTACTTGCGAATAGCCGAGGGCGGGCTCCCTGTACAAGCTCGCTTCTGCCACATAATCGGGCGCTGACCGAGCGGTTCCGGTACATGAGCTAGACCCGGGTCGGTCGTGGAAGCTACCCGGTAGGTCTCCGAGTCCCTTCCGGTTCTGGCGAAAGAAAATGTTTGAGTACTTCGCCGAGCTGGTCGAAATCAATCGGTTTGGTCACGTATTCATTGCACCCTGCGGCCAGAGCCTCAGTTCGTGATTCGGGAGAATCGTGCGCGGAAATTGCTACAATTGGGGTGTTTTCCGCCTCTTTGTATTGGCGAATCTGTCTCGTCGCTGCCAGTCCATCGAGTTTCGGTAAACTCAAATCCATGAGAATGAGCTCCGGCTGTTCGCTTATGGCCAGGGCGACCGCTTGTTCGCCGTCGCTCGCTTCAATAACCGCATAACCCGCCATTTCCAGCAGCCTTCGCATCATGAACCGGCTGTCTTCAAAGTCCTCAACCAGCAAAAATAGTTTTTTCTCTCGCTTCATCAATCGCCTCACGCCCGATAAACTTATTTTACTCCACAACTCTAAAATTCTCTCAATTCACGCATCAGTAGCATACGCCCTCAACTTTTTGTTATCATCTCGCACGGAAACGCGACACAAAAAGGTGAAATAATCGGGTCTAATTCGTACACTTCTCTCTTTAGAATCCGCTTCCAATAACCGACGATGACACCAGCGCTAGCCAAGACTACGAATGACAACGCCCTCGAAGACTTGGGGCGGGCGACTCTGCAAATCGTTCACGATTTGAAGAATCAACTAAATGGACTCAAATTGTACGCCACGTTCTTGCGCAAGCGGCTGGAACGAGAGGAAAGGTCTCCCGAAGAAAGGGATACGATAGTAAAACTGATCGCCGGGCTCGACCGCGCCGCAAAGGATTTGACTGCTTTGGTTCGCTATTCACAGCCGGTGGATCTGAACCGCCAGCCGCACATTGATTTGAGGAATTTGATCTCAGGAGTAATTAGAGACGTGGCCTCGCGGCTGGGCATCGAAGCGCCTCTGGCCTGTGAAATTGAGAGCAGCCCGCTCTATGGCGAATTCGATCCTTCATGTTTGTCGGAGGCCCTGCAGGCGTTAACCGAAGAAGCGGTTAATAGTCTTCCGTCGCGCCAAGCAGGTAACGTTTCACTACACGTTCGCCGCGAAGGAGATGACATGTCATCGCAGGCAATCATTGAGTGGAAAGGATTCAAACTCGCCGATCGCAATCAATCGTTCCGGTCGGCTACAAGTTACGGCACCGTGTATACCGCTCAGGCAGCAAGAATTATCGAAGCACATGGTGGGCGGGTCGAACGTGAACCGAACGCGATTCGGGCCTGGCTGCCCCTGTCAAAATGATTTCACAATTCTTCTGAATATTTGGGGACAACTAAAACACTGAATGACTAAAACAAAAAATAGAGACATCCGCGTGCTGGTGGTAGACGACGAACCGATGATGAGCGACTCGCTCCGGCAACATCTCGCCGAGGAAGGTTACGCAGTCGACACCGCGGCCAGCGGCGCAGAGGCGATCGATTTGTTTGATACCGGAGCGCATCACCTGGCGATTTGCGATCTACAGCTTCCGGACATGGACGGTCTCACGCTGCTGCGTCACATGAAAGACGCTAAACCCAGCACGGAAGTCATCGTGGTGACCGGCTACGGCTCAGTCCAGACGGCCGTCGAAGCGACGAAAGCCGGCGCATTCTATTTTGTCGAGAAACCTTTCGACTTTGAAGAGCTGCTGCCCCTGGTCGAAAAAGCCATCGAGCGGCGCGAATTGATGGCGGAAACGGAAAGCATGCGTCGCCAGCTTTCTACCCGCGCCGAATACTTCAACATTATCGGATCGTCAAAGCAGATGCAGATTATTTACGAGACGATCGAGTCAGTTGCGAAATCAGACGCCAACGTTCTGATCATCGGCGAATCTGGGACTGGCAAGGAACTGATTGCCAACGCCGTGCACTACAACTCCCTGCGTGCGAAGAAGCCCTTCATCAAAGTTAACTGCGCGGCCCTGCCCAAGGAACTTATCGAATCCGAATTGTTTGGACATGCCAAAGGCGCGTTCACCGGAGCACACGCCGACAAAGAAGGTCTGGTGCAACATGCGGCCGGTGGTTCGCTAATGCTGGACGAAATCGCGGAAATGCCCGTCGAACTACAGCCGAAACTCCTGCGCGTGCTGCAGGACAGAACCTGCCGGAAGATAGGCTCAGAGAAGAGTTACCCGGTCGATTTTCGCTTAATCACTTCAACGAACCGCATGCCGGCCGACGCTATTCGTGACGGGCTATTGCGCGACGATCTCTTTTATCGGATTTCCACAATCACCATTCACGTGCCGCCGCTGCGCGAGCGCATGGAAGACATTCAATTACTCACCGATCACTTCCTCAACGTGTACGCTGAAAAATACGAACGTCCGATTGCCGGCGTCTCGCAATCGGCCTACCAAAGATTGTTTAGTCACCCGTGGCCCGGCAACGTGCGTGAACTGCAAAACGTACTCGAGCGCGCCGTGCTGTTGGCTAAAGGTGAACGCATCGAGCCGGTCGATCTGCCTTTCGACAAAGGCGGGGCGGGCGGCGCCGCTGCGCCCTCGCTTTCCTGGGATGTGCCACCGAACATGACGCTCGAAGACATTGAAAAGTTTGTCATCGAACGGACTTTGCAGCGCACTGGTGGAAACAAACAGAAAGCGGCGAACCTGCTGGGCATTTATCGTCCGCGCCTTTACAGCAAAATCAAGAAATACAATATCGGACTCGAGACTGTCAGCCAAAACTAAATAACCAAAAGAGGATTTCCCGATCGTGCCAGTTAATCCCGAAGACCGCCGACAGTCACCCAGAATAAATGCGACTCTCGATGTGCGCCTCGATTTCAGTGTGCTTATGCGAGACGCCGAACCGAGTCAGAGCGGCGTTCAGCATTTGCGGGCCTGCTCCGGACACACTTTGAATGTCAGCACTCATGGCCTGGCCGTAGTCCTACATGCGCAGAACATCGACGAGCAATATTTATTGGGGGCTGAGGGCTCGATGGCGATTGAGCTGGACCTGCCGAACGGATTGTCGATTGAGTTTTCGGCAACGCCTGTGCGTTATGAAAAGTTGGAAGACGGCTACCTGATCGGTGCGCGCATCAGCGAAATGAGTGAGCGCAACAGAGAATTCTTCGAAACCTACCTGCGGCAAATCGCCCAGGGTTAATGGTGCTCGCCAGTAGCGCTTTGCTTGGGAGACCTGTCAGAAAAAGCGATCCACGAAATACACGAAGCTCGTTTTGTTGGTGTGATTTCGTGGATCGTTTTGGTTTTTCAGCGGAAACAGCTACTTAAACTCTGCTGCTTTACGTTTCTACCTTTAGTGAAATTAAAACCGGGGAAGCCGGGGAGCGTCTTAAGCTCTCCATGACTTCCCCGTATTTGGGCGAGCGAGCGCACTTATACTCTGCTTCAGATCCACTCGTCTGTACGCTCGCGGACATCCGTCGCGGTATTTACAGCTGGCAGCTTCCAATTAACGGAAGTCTGCCGCCCGTCGTACGGCCGTACGGCCCTGGTCAGTTGGGTTTGTCAGGCAATCTGGTAGGTAGCCACACTCGTCGGCGTCTCAAAACACCTGACCTTGAAAATCCTTACTCGATCGTCATCAAGCCGCGCCGCCAGGCGTTGCAGAATGAAACGCGCCAGGTTCTCAGCCGAAGGGTTTTGTTCGGCAATAAAAGGCTCTAACTCATTTAAGTTCTTGTGATCGAGATAAGTGACCAACTCGTCGGCAGCTTCCTTTAATTCGACGAAATCAACTAACAAACCGATGTTATTCAACTCAGAACCGCGAGCGTAAATCTCAATCTTGTAGTTGTGGCCATGCAGGTTCTCACACTTTCCCTTATAGCCGCGCAGTTGGTGCGCGCTGGAAAAGTTGCGCTCGATCATGACTTCAAATTGTCCGGGCATAACTAAGTTTCATCTTTCAGGTTTCAAGTTTCAAGTCTGCGTCCGTGTTCGTCAACCAGTTGACGAACCTGAAACTTGAAACTTTGAACCTGAAACTTCATCCTCAAACACCCGCCAAAGTTCATCGACATTCGAGGTAACCCGGCACGGAGGCAGACTCTGCAAGAAAGTTTGGCCGTACATCTTGGTACGCAAACGCGGATCGAGGACTGCCAGCACGCCTCGATCAGTTGTGCTGCGAATCAAACGACCAAGACCTTGCTTCAGACTAATGATCGCCTGCGGCACGCTGTATTCATAAAAGCTGGAGCCACCCTGCTCTTCGATATAACGCTGACGGGCCGCCACGATCGGATCGCTGGGGACGGCGAAGGGTAGTTTATCAATAATCACGCACGACAGTTGGTCGCCGCGCACGTCTACGCCCTGCCAGAAACTCGAGGTGGCAAACAGAATCGCGTTCGGCGTACTGCGAAATTTACTGAGCAGCGCGCCCTTCGACGCGCTTCCCTGCACAAAGCACGGGTAATCGATTTCCGGCGCGACGCGTTCAAACAGGTCGTTCATGCCCGACAAGCTGGTTGATAAGACAAAAGCCCGGCCTTCGGTCGCGTTAACGATCTTGATGACTTCCGCTGCCGCGGCGCTCGCCCACTGCGGCGAGCGCGGATCAGGCATCTGAGCCGGTAAGTACAAAACAGCCTGGTGTTCGAAGTCGAAGATCGATTCCGCAATCATCTCCTCCGCTTGATCCAGTCCCAGCCGCTCGCGAATAAAATTAAAGTTGCCGGCGCTCGACAGCGTCGCCGAAGTTAAGACTACTGTCGGCACTTTCTCAAACAGCTTGTCCTGCAACAAACCGGAAACATCGATCGGTGATGCGCGCAGAAAGACTCCGCGGCCGCGCCGCTCGATCCAGTACACGAATTTCTTGTCTTCTCCCTTGGTAATAAAGTTGAGATCAAAACGAAGTTGTCGCGTCCGACGGACGATGCTGACGGCATCCGCGGGCGGCTCCGGCATAGCCGCCAGCGTGGTATCCAGCCGATTCAAAGCATTATCGAGTGCGTGATAGGGATCGGTCGACGCGTTTGCTGGGAGCGCGGACGTCTCGTCCGCTTCTGCGCCCTCCCTGACGGTCGGGCTACTGCCCCGCGCCTGCGGCGCCAGCGCAAACCGCCCTTCCAACCCTCGCCCTTCACGAAACGAAATCCAAAACGCGTCCGCGAACCTTTGAATGCGCGCACTGATCCGCGCCAGTTCTCTTTCCGTCTCGCGATCTTCCAGCTTCAACGCCCCCACATCACGCAGCAAGTCATCAAGCTGATAAGTCGAAACCTGCGCGCCAAAATATTCCGACGCCACGTCCTCGATCTGATGTGCTTCGTCCAGGATTACCGCCGCATAATCAGGCAGCACCGAACCATACGCGCCATTGCGCAAAGCCAGATCCGCGAAAAACAGATGATGATTCACCACGATGATGTCGGCATCGATGGCTCTCTGGCGCATGCGCGTGATAAAGCACGGCTCAAAATCAGGGCACTGCTGCCCGAGACAAGTATCCGAACGCGCATCGATGTGCCGCCAGAACGGCAGGTTCTCGGGCAGACTATAAAGCTCGGCCCGATCGCCGGTGTTGGTTTGCGTGACCCAGCGAAACACTTCGTCAAAGTGATCGACTTCGTCGAGACCTTCCAGCACGGGCATGCTGTCGGCGCGCTTGATGCGATGAAGGCAGGCGTAGTTGTTACGGCCTTTCATTACCGCGGCACGAAACTTCGCGGGCAGCACGTCCTGAAGAAACGGGATGTCTTTATCCATCAACTGCTCTTGCAGGTTCTTGGTTCCGGTTGAGATGACCACGCGCGCGCCGCTGCCGCACGCCGCCGCAATCGCAGGGACTAGGTAGGCGAGCGTCTTCCCGGTACCGGTGCCGGCTTCGACGATGAGGTGGCGCCGCTGTTCGAACGCGCGCACGACGGCTTCGGCCATTTGAATCTGGCCGGGCCGGTGCTCGTATTCGGGGTGGGCTTTGGCGATTAAGCCATCGTGGCCGAAGATTTCTTGCATGAGAAAAGTTTCCGTTGAGCCGCGTTCACGCGGCTTTCCCGAAGTGTTATTAGACCAGCCGTTCTACGGCTGGGGTTTCGTCGGCAAAAACTGATTAGCGCGCTTTAGCGTGCTTATCACCGAGCCTTAGCCTTTGTTCTAATGGTTGGTAAAGCTCGTCCAATGCTCACTCATCGTTTTTGTGCAGACTACGGTCATAGTTTACCATTCATTCCACACCTTCGCGCCGTTGCTAGTAATAAGCCCGCTAAAGCGGGCTGCACAGAAATTGTTTGCCAGCAACCCAGCCGTAAAACGGCTGGTCTAACAACCCTTCGGGGAAGCATCGTAAACGCTGCTCGTTAATCGACCGGAGTTAATATAAGCGCAGACCGGCGTTCGTATTCTGCGGCACAACCTTCCGACACATTGAATCTTCGGGGGCAAAGATCTATTTAGGCGCCGTCGTCGGATTGTCGCGACGATACTTCGCAATCGCTGATAAGAAGACCTTGCCAAACCTTTTCAATTTTTGCTCGCCCACCCCGCTTATCTGCGCGAACTCGGCGGCGTTTGACGGATAGGACCTGGCCATCTGGCGCAGCGATACGTCTGAGAACACGATATAGGGCGGCACGCCGCGCTCGTCTGCGAGACGTTTACGCAGCCGGCGCAGGCGCTCGAACAACGCTTCGTCGCAGGAGATTTCTCCGGCGCGAGGTTGGGTCGTCTTCGTCACAGCCGCGGCTTTGGTCAAACGAATCGGCTGGCGTTCCTTGAGTGCCGTTTGCCCTTGTTCAG
>JAWWPL010000497.1:0-6912 GCA_033850605.1 Blastocatellia bacterium
CTCCCGAACCGCCGAAACATCTGCCCAAACTCCAGACCAATGTAACCGCCTCCGAGCACCAGCAAATGCTCGGGCAATTCATCGAGCTCCATAATCGAAGTTGAATCCAGTGTAGGTAAGCCGTCGAGGCCTTCGAGTTGCGGCCTGGCGGGACGGCCGCCAGTGTTAATGAAAATCTTGTTGGCGGTAAGCTTGCGCGTACCGCCTTCGTTCAAATGAACTTCAATTTCGTGAGCCGCGATGAACGTCGCGTTACCCATTAACAGATCAAGGTTGCTGGTGTTCTCGATGCCCTTGCGTCCGCCCTCACGAAACTCCTCCACGACGCGTTGCTTTCGCTCGCGGACTTCGCGCATGTTGACCGTGACTTCGCCATGATGCACGCCATAGTCGGCCGCGCGACGCGCGAGATAAGCGACGCGGGCGCTATTGAACATCGTCTTGGTGGGCGTGCAGCCGTAGTTGATGCAGGTGCCGCCGATAAACGCGCGCTCGACGAGCGCGGTCTTCCAGCCGGCGTTTGCGAATGCTTTCGCCAGCGGAGAGCCGGCCTGGCCTGAGCCGATGATAATGGCGTCGTACTGTTCGGACACTCTTTGCGTCTTTTCTTTGCGGCTTGGCGCTTTTGCGTGAGAATTTACCCGCCCGCTACCGCGGACGGTGCTGACTTCACTTCACTGAGATCGCTTTTGCGCCGGGCTCGGACACACGTCCGATAATCTCCGCGCGCGGATAATTCTCGCGCAACTCTCTCAATAAATCAGCGGCTTTGTCTGCTGAAATTGCCAGCAACAACCCACCGGCCGTCTGGGGATCGTAGAACAACTTCACCAGGTTCTGATCAACTGTTGATGCGATTTCAACCTTCTCTCCGACGTATTCGCGATTGGTTTTGTCACCGCTCGTCAGCAGTCCCGCGCCGGCCAGATCCAGCGCGCCTTTGATCAAAGGTACCCGCGCGGCTTCGATCTCGATCGTGACGTTACTAGCGCAGGCCATCTCCCATGTATGACCCAGCAGAGCGAACCCGGTGACATCGGTCGCGGCTTTGACGTCAAATTTTGCAATAGCTTCCGCGGCGTACTTGCCCGGCGTCAACATTGTGGCGATCGATTCAGCGACGATCTCAGAAGCAGCCTTCGCCAACTTGATCCCCGTCGAGATCACTCCAGTGCCAATCGGTTTCGTCAGGATTAGCACATCACCGGCACGGGCGCCGGCGTTGGTGGCAACTTTGTTCGGATCGATCACTCCCGTGACTGAATAGCCGAACATGATCTGTTCGTTGTCGACGCTGTGCCCGCCGATCAGAGCGACTTTGTTTTCAGTCAGCACCGACAAACCGCCGCGCATGATCTCGCCGAGGATGGCGAAGTCCAGGCCTTTCTTCGGAAAACAGGTGATGGCCATCGCCGTGATTGGTTTTCCGCCCATGGCCCACACGTCGTTGATCGAATTGAGCGCGGCGATGCGGCCATAATCGAAGGGGTCATCAACAATCGGCGTAAAAAAATCAAGCGTCTGCACCAGCGCCAGATCGTCGCGTAGACGATACACTCCGGCGTCGTCCGCTTTGTCGAAACCGACCAGCAGATTGGGATCGAAAGGTTGTTTCTCAAGCCCGCTCAACACCTGAGCGAGGACGCCAGGGGCCAGCTTCGCCGCTCAACCAGAGCACGAAACCATTTCTGTCAGACGCATTGTGTTTCTCCTTTCGTTGTAATCAGGGTAGAGCTAATGAGTCTTTGCGGATCGGCCCGTCCGCTCTCTAAAATAGATTGTAAAATCGATGAGCTTCTCTTCGCGGTCGAGACTGACCTCAACATCATCAGAGGCCACTGGGTAGATCATTCTGAGCTTGCTGAAGTTCTTGAGGCTCTGGTCGAGAGCCTTCCTCGAAAAGACATCGCCTTCCGTTTGCATGAATCTCTTCCTCAGAATGTTATCGCGAGTGTGTTCATTGCCCATGAACTCGACTCGACGAACGCTGTATTCAGTCTGCTGTGCTTCGTCCATTAGTTGGGAATAGTAACCAGCCTCGTCTGGTCTTGAGCTGCTCCACGGGACGATCCATAGGTTGACTGCGGTACAAAGGGTCGAATGTCGTGGGCCTATAGCTGTGAGTACTCGCTCGGAACCAATACCGTATGTCCTAACGAGCAGCCTTCTGCTCGCGTTGAGGGTTCGTCGGACGCTCGCCAGAGGCTCACGCACGCGCGGGTGAACAACGATCCAGGCTTTCGATGCGGGCTGTTGTCGCAAAGCGTCCGCGAACAACTTCAGTGCATCCTCGATCTTAAACAGCTCAATCGTGAATTCGCCGACGCATTGTGCCTCGTTGCCGAGCGAGACTTCATCGAACCGCACCGGAAAAGTCGGCTCTGGTTTTGGCGTAGGGGCAGGAACAGGCGGAGCGCCACCAGCCGGCACTAACCAAAGCTCGTATCGAATTACCTTTCCGGCATCGGCCTCCAAAACTTTCATCCTGGAGGCTGGCACCCCTCGCGAATTCACCAGGTAATTGAGATAACCATGTGCCTGGCGAAGCTGCCAGCCGACAGGAGAACCTGCTCGCCGATGTATCACAACGAAACCCTGGAGCTTTGGATTCGAATTCAATTCGAGCGCAAACTGGTCAAGGTGGGCCATTACGTCATCGGTGCTTAAATCGCCAAACGCATCAAACCTCCCATCATTAGTGCGCCGGTCCTGGGTGCGTCCTAATGAACACGCCGTAAAGATTAGAAGACTTGAACAGAACGCTGCGCCGGCTGCCTTTCGAACGACTTTGATCAGGACATGGTGCATGATATTAGTTGGGATGCGCCCAGCGTCGCATCGCGGCTGTGCTATTGTCAATCTTCATTACTCGAGGAAGGAACTGGATCATGTCAGGAAAAACTTGCGTCCTTCAGGTCGCCTTGATTGCCGGAATTTTTCTGACATGTGCGTCGGTTTCACCTGCCCAGGACGCCGAACTCCGCCGCCACTTCGATTACGATCAAACGACGCCTCTCAACATTAAGAGGATCGGCGTAACGCATCGCGAACGCGCGGACGTCTACGACATCACCTATGACAGTCTGAAGGGCGGAGTGGTTCCCGCGTACCTGGTGGCGCCCAAAGGCCACGGCCCGTTTGCCGCGGTGATTTGGGGGCACTGGTATTGGGCTAATTCTTCGATGAGCAATCGCAAGGAATTTCTCGAAGAATCAGTCGTGCTGGCCCGAGCCGGGGTAGTCTCTCTGTTGATTGATGGCCCCTTGGCGCGTCCGGGTCATCAGGAAATCAAGGATCCTTTCGACGAAAGAAACGCTGCCGAGTTCCTTCAACAGGTAATGGATATGCGCCGCGGCGTTGATCTGCTGCTGGCGCGCGGGGACGTCGACCGCAAACGCATTGCCTACGTAGGCCACAGTTACAACGCCGGAGTGGGAGCGCTTTTGAGCGGAGTGGATCGCCGGATCAAGGCATTTGTGTTGATGGCCGGTTCCATGTCGGACGAAGTCGGCCGGGCCACAAAGGAGTTCCAGGAGTTTCGGCAGAAGATGGGCGCGGAGAAGGTTGACTCATATGTAGCGAAATATTCCTACCTGGATCAGGGCAAGTATGTTTCGCATGCAGCACCGGCCGTCGTCTTTCTCCAGTACGGTTCACAAGAGACATTTCTAAATTCGGAGCGCGCGCGCTTGTATGCGGACGTCGTGAGTGAACCCAAGCAGTTAAAGATTTACGATGCGCCTCATGCACTTAACGCCGAGGCCCGTCGCGACCGCATCTCTTTCCTTAGCGAACAACTAAGACTGAAACCATTATCGGCCGCCCTGATTGCGGGCATACCGAACCTCTACCAACCACCCGCATACTAATGCACGACGTCTTAATCATCGGCGCAGGTCCCGCGGGTCTCTCCGCGGCGCGTTGGTGCGACGAGTTGGGTTTGGACACGCTCGTTCTGGAGCAGAGCGAAGAAGTCGGCGGACAACTTCTTTCTATTCACAATCCTGTCGACAACTACCTCGGGCTTCACGCCGCCAACGGCCGCGAGTTGGGCGAACGGTTTGTCGAGCACACCAAAGACTGCGATTTTGATCTCTGGACGAACGTTGAGATTGCCGGCGTGGACTTGAAAGCCAAACGCGTGACTCTGCGCAGCGGTGAAGAGCTAAAAGCGATTGCGATTATCATCGCCACCGGATTGCGCCGCCGTAAGCTCGGCATTCCCGGAGAAGAGGAATTCATCGGACGGGGAATAATCGAATCATCCGCCGATCGACAGGCCTTTGCCGACAAAGACGTGTGCGTCGTTGGTGGCGGCGACGCGGCGGCTGAGAATGCTTTGTTGCTCGCCGAAGTCTGCCCAACGGTTACGCTCGTCCATCGTGGAAAGAAGCTGCGTGCCCGTCGCGAATTCGCTGAACAATTACACACTAACCACTGTATTACCGTGTTTCCTGAGTCAGTTGTGCATCGCATCATCGGCCGTGAACACATTGAAGCGGTCGAGATTGAACGCTCTGGAGCCATCAAGCCTTTTCAGATGGCGGTGCAGGGCGTTATCGTGCGCATCGGCTTTACACCGAACAGCGAACTGTTTCGTGAGCAGTTGCAGTTGGACGAGCGTGGCTATGTCTTGATCAGTGGCGCTCAGGAAACGAGCCGGGAAAACGTTTTTGCTGTTGGTGACGTGGCGAATCCCTTATCACCAACGATCAGTGGCGCAGTTGGCGCCGCTGCGACAGCGGCGAAGGTGATTGCTTCGAGGCTACAGAAACGCTAGCAATTTGGAGTGCGGCGACTTGTCGCCGCTTTGGTACGCGCTGACTTGTCAGCGCACCTCTGTTCCGAAAAGAATATGGTGTCATCGGTCACGCGTCGCAACGGACGGTCCGCTCGACTTTGCCGCGGTTGAAGAAAATGTACCGCGCAGTTGGTTACCTCCGGACGCCAGTGTCCATTCAAGCCTACCGCTGGTACTTCTTCGTTGTCCTTCCTCGACAAAAGTTGCGCTGACGCTGTTTTGATCTATCGACCCGGTCAAATGAATGGGCGTTCGCTCATAGTCGGCCAGCGATCTTCCGTTTTCAGTAACTTTCTCGCCGTCGCCTGTGAGTTCGGTTCCTGTTTGAGTAATAACGAGGTGATAGCCGATCCGCAGATTCGCATAAGCTGGATAAGAAGTTCTCTCGATCGTGTTAACCATGGTCCACTCACCGGAAAGATTTGGGGCTTTCGCCGGCGTAGACTCGATCCTCTGAGGAGATTTCACTGGCTCCTGATTGGCCGACTTCGTGGCTGAATTTGCCGGCAAGGTCTTTGCGGTGTCGCCGTCAGTTGGTGAATCCGACTTATTGACTCGATAAAAAAGCGCGACGGCGCCGCCGCCGAGCATAAGTGCCAGCACAATTACGGCCGCAAGCAAGATCCAACGATGTGAAGATCGCGAAGCCGGCACAAGACCTGGCGAAACTGGCGCCGAGGGCGCCGTCGGGCGTGCCATTATGGGCGTGATCAATGTCGGGTCAGAGTCTGGTTCAACAACCAGAGGAGCGCCATCGTCCAGGCAAAAGTTCAGCGACTCATCACTGTATCGTCGCCGGCATTGTGGGCATCGCTTCATCGAGAGTTGGGGAGTTGGCATGCGCCGATTACGCAGATTATTTATTAGATAGTCAACCCCCGGGCGTGGCAAATAGCGCTCAAAGTTTTCAACCTGTGTAATCGGCGAAATCTGCGGATAATCCGGGACCTACTTCCCATTCAACCAGTCTGCTCGTAACGCCTTCGCAGCCGCTGTGGCATTTGTTATCTCTTCAATGCGGTACATCGAAACCTGTGGGGGACCCAGGACGATCGACATCTGCATCGTGCGCCTTCCCCGCTGCACGGTGACTGCGACCCGGTCGCCTGGTTTGTAGCGACCCACGGTCTTTAGCAGATTGCCCGGCGTAAGGTGGATCCCGCCGAAGGCGTTTATCGTGTCAGCCACCTCCAAACCCGCGTCTGCGGCGGGCGAGCCGGGACGAACGGCGGCCACTTTGAAATTGTTGGGATCGTTTTCATCGGCGCTGATACCGACCCAAACGGGCGCCTGCGGCTCACGCACAAAACGCAGGCCGACGTTCGCAAACGCTTCCGCGTAGGGTGGCGACTCGACTCCGCGCACATAGCGTTTGAAAAAGTCGCTCATGTCCGTGCCAGCGACTGCCGACACCATCCGTTCAAAATCTTCGTTCTGATAACCACGTCCGCGCAAATAGTAAGTCGCATTCGGACTCTTCACATAAAACTCGTCATACATTCGACGCATTACGTCATCGAGTGAAGCTTGGCCGCTGGTCTTCCCGCGAATCAGCAGATCCATGACGAGGCCCAGTATCTCACCTTTCGGATAGTAACTAATCGACGTGTTCGCGAGATTCGTTTGCTGTGCGTGCGGAGCATCGTCGATGAAAGGAGCCGACAGGGAAGATTCTTCGGCGCTCATCAAGCGGCTGCCGGGAGAGTTCTCGACCTGGGTAATCTGTTCCAGCAATGTCGACCAAAGCTTCGCGTCATCCCACAATCCGGCGCGGCGCTGCATCAGGTGGCCGTAATAATTCGTAATGCCTTCCGCAATCCACAATCCGCGCGTGTTGGCGGGCCGGGTGAAATCCCATGGGCCCAGTTCGATCGGACGCAGCCGTTTGACGTTCCAGACGTGAAAAAACTCATGCGCAATAGCGTCCAGCGCTTCGTCATACGCGGTGGCATCGCCCAGCGCGCCGGGCATGATGATTTGCGTCGAAGTGAGATGTTCCATCCCGTCGCTTGAGTGAGCGTCGTTGGCGAAGTGGACCAGAAAAGTGTAGGAAGTAATCTCCGGCGGGCCCAACATCGCGGTTTCAGTCTTCACGATTTTTTCGATGTCGT
>JAWWPL010000535.1:0-5639 GCA_033850605.1 Blastocatellia bacterium
CTTTCGGTTATGTCGCGGACGATTTCAATTACATAAGCTCGGCCCGGCTCTCGCACCAATACCATGCGGCTCTCAACGATTATCTGTGCGCCATCACGAGTAGTGTGCTCCAGTTCCCCCTCCCATTCGGCATCCCGCTCCAAAGAGTGAACCAATGAGTCAATGCGGTCAGGAAGCTCAGTGCGCAAAAGTTCATGTGGATTCTTTCCCAGCGCGTCGACGCGGGCAAAGCCATAAACTCGTTCAGCGCCACGATTCCAAAACGTGATGGGGCCGTTCCACTCCCAGACAAGAACAGCATCATATGTGTGTTCGAAAAACGAAGCCTTTGTCTCCAACTCGTGTTTTGAGTCACGCAGCTCCTCCACCATCAGACTGAAGGCATGGGCCAGCGCACCAAGTTCGTCGTTCTGGCGAATTTCCACAGTGCCGGAATAGTCTCCACTACCAATCGCTGATGCGGCGGCCGTAAGGGACTGGAGCGGGCCCGTTATGTTCCGAGTAAGCACCAGAGCGCACCCTACACCCACCACGAACAAGACGGAGCCAATTAACAGTATCCGCCGCAGAAATCTGTTGGCTTGACTGAGAAACACCCGATCCGGAAACTCGACCAGGACAAACCATGGGGTACCGTTAATCGGCCGCCCGAGGGCCATCACCGAGTTTCCGTCACGGGTGTAATGAGTGACCTCGAGAATTGATCCAAGGTCTACCGGAGGCTCGGGTACAATCTTCTCGAGATCGGTGAAGACATCTCCCTGGGTGTTGCCGTAGTACAGGGTCGCCTCGCTGCCGAGCAGATCGGCAATTTGTTTCCGGCCATTGAGAGTCGGCGATACGCCGCGCCACCTGACGAGAAAGCCAATGACCTTTCCCTGATCGCCTTTCACGGCCGCCGCGATCGTGTACATAGCCACACCCTTGACGACGCGGAGGGAGCCAACCCCTTTGTATGGATCGACGCCGCTTTGTTTGAACTCCACACTCAGGTCCGCGGACTCCGGCGAGGAATTTTCCGGAACCGTAAGCACCAGCGATCCGGTCGAGTTCCAAAGTTCAACTTGTAAGTTATTCGGGTCTTGAACCGGCCCGAACTGTTGGAGGATCGCAAGGGCGGCGGGTCGGGTATTCGGTGAAGGGGCGCTGAGAAATGCGCGCACCGCCGGATCATTCGCCGCAGTGAAGGTGCGGTTGAGAAAAATGGGAAGCGACTGCTGTATTTGATTTGCCAGCTGTTGGGTCAGGCTGCGCAATCGCTCGCCACCGACTTCGAGCGCGGATTCTTTTACTCCCCGATACGAGGTCCAGATCGAAAGAGTAATAATGCCGAACAGCAGTGTTCCTATCAACAATGGCAGACGGTGCTTGATGGGCAGGTTAGACAGAAAGAACCGAGCTCGCGGGGACGAGACTGCACCTACATGGGGTTTTGGCGAGCCACGTGTATTCATCGGTCTTGCTCCGGTCAGAGCGGATAGCTATGTTGAAAAGTATCCTTTGCCGGTTATCTCCAATTCACTGGCTTGATAGCTTTAATGAAAGAAAGAAGGACGCCGCGCTCGCCCCCGAAACGGCGTCCCCCTTCGTACGCGTCTCGACCCGAATGTCGGGTCGCCGCGTCATCCTGAGCTTTTCTTTTCCGTCAACCGCGGCGAGCTTTCCCTCAGTTTTCTTTCCGCCACGCGCAATGACCATTGACTCGACTGCTCGAGTTCCCTGGCCACGAGATCGGGCCTGCGCTGCATTTCCCGTTCGCGAAGCTTTCGATACTCTGAAATGGACAGCCAGCCTTTCGGTCGGCGTCGAAATAGTCCCAGCATGGGTATCGTCTTACTGAAATTGAAAGAAGGACGCCGTGCTCGCCCCCGAAACGGCGTCCTTCTTCGTCCGCGGCTCCCGTACGCGGGATGCCGCGATTCCTAGGCCGCGTCGGCTAGAATTCCAGCCGGTACGGCACTGCTCGAATTCGCTCCGGCAGCAAACGATTTCCGATACGATGCTTTGATCAAATTCAAAACGTCATGAGCCAAAAATGGTTTGAAGAGAATCGGGAAGTTTCGCTCGGCGCAGATGGTCAGCTCATCATCCGAGAGGCCGCCTCCGGTCATAATAATGATCCTGGTATCAGGCGCATGCGCCTGGAATTCCACAGCCAACTTCAGCCCATCGTCATCGCCCAACATGTAATCAAGCAGCACAGCGCCAGGCCGCATTTGATAAAACAGCCGGCGAGCGTTACCGGCATTTTCCGCCAGCAGCATTTCCCACCCGGCTTGCTTTAGTTCTGTAGCCAGGAAAAGCAGCAGATCATGATTGTCATCCGCAATCAGGATGGCCAGCGGGGGCGGCGCCGTCGCAGCTTTGCCTACTTCACGAATCGTCAACTGGTCGCCGTTGTCGCTGACACCGACCTGTACCATCGCGCTGGGATGGATTTCAGCGCGCGTCACCATGGTCGCTAAAGGCTGGGTTAGTTGGCGGTGGATAGTGCGCTTCAATTCGCGGGCTCCGTATTTTTCACTTACGCCACGCGCCAATAGAAAATTGCGGGCTGCCGGAAGGACTTCGATCGTGAAGCAACGTTCACCAAGCCTCGAGTTGACGTGGCGTTGCAATCCCTTGATGTCGTTATCGAGAATAGTCTCGATCGATTCGATACCCAGCGGCTGGTAAGTAACCACCGCGTCGATGCGATTTACGAACTCAGGCGAGAAACGTTTGCGCACAGCGCCCAGCGCGATGGCTTCAAGTTTGGCGGTGAGGTCCGCACGCGGCCTGGAGGAGGACGACTGGAATCCGATAGCCGGATTCATCTCGTTAAGCATTTCGCGCGCGCCGAGATTGCTGGTAAAAAAGATCAGAGTCTTTTCGAAGTTGACGACTGTATTGTCACCGAGGCGCAGGATTCCTTTGTCCAGAATCCCCAACAGCAGTTTGGTCATCGAGTGGGCGGCCTTTTCGATTTCGTCAAACAGCACCAGCGCGAGATCCGATTCCGGGCTGGTCGCTTCTGCCAAACTTTGCTGCGTCAACATGGGCACCGTTTCGCGATGGCCCAGATAGCCGGGCGGAGCGCCGATCAGCTTGGCCATCTCGTGTTCCATCTGAAACTCGCCGCAATCAATCTTAACTATTTTTTTCTCGCTACCGTGCAACAGGTCGGCGATCGCTTCGACGGTCTTGGTCTTGCCGGTGCCGGTGGGACCGAGCAGGAGAAAGACGCCGGCCGGCCGGCCTTCGGGCGCCAACCCGGACTGATACATATAGACGTAAGGCACAATAGCCTTAGTCGCGGTTGACTGTCCCACCACTTTTTGTGAAAGGAGCGTTATCAGGTCACCTGAAGCTTCAGGGTTGTTGAGGCCTGAAAGTTGGGGCTTGTCATTCTCAATCATTAGCAGTTCACTGAGCGAAACGTGCGCCACCGGTCATACATTCGTCGGAGGTGGATTTCAATCTCGACGTTCTTACCTGGTTTGGGCGATGCTATGAAAAGGCCGCAGCGATTTACCGAGCTGAGCTATCTCTCTTCATGACTCATCGCGCCGACTACTCGTTATGAAGTTGTCAAAGGACAATAGCCGGGCCGAAAGTTCCATCAACCCTGCTGGCTGAAGCACCCCTTCGGTTGGCTGATATGTTTGATTCGCTAATCGAATCGTAAGGTTGCGGAAAGAGACGCTCGGGGCGCGCGTCACAAGAGCGCAAACTCAGGGGGTATCGGGAATCCGTCAACGTAAAATACCGATTCCGGACGTGTGTCGCAATTGGGAATAAACTGAGGGTCAATCGGGAGAACCCCCATGGTCAAAATGCACCATGGCCAAGCAGCGGATGGGACTGATCGCGGAAAGCGTGCTCAGCTGCTCGTCCTCATGCGTCACTGATCCAGAATTGCATCCGATGATCCAAAATTAGATACGAGAGCCCTAACAACACCTCGCCATAGCCGAACCAGAGAGTCATTCAGTTGTCCCTAAATAAAGTTTTAGAGATTGAAAATATCCGGGAAGTTTCGGGCTTCGCGCGGGTCGAATACGATGAGCTACTCGACTTTTACCAGGCTTAGCCTGATCGCAAACATCACCAACCCGGCCACCTCGTGAATGTTGAGGCGTTCCATTAGCTGGGCGCGATGCGATTCGACTGTTTTCACACTGATCTTCAAACCGCGAGCGATCTCTTTGGTCGAATTTCCTTCCGCCATTAGAATCAGAATCTCGCGCTGGCGAGGAGTAAGCTTTTCCAGTGATCGTTCATCCTGAGACATCCTCGCCTGCTCGATCACCGCTTTCTTTGCGATTTCGCTCGAGACGTAGGTTTCGCCGCGGGCAACAGTTTCAATTGCTTCCTTAAGTTCATCGCTGGCGGCGCTTTTGGGAAGATATCCAGCCGCACCCGCACGCAGTGCGCCCAGCGCATATTCTCCCGCTTCATGAACGGTGAGAACAATTACGCGCACCTGCGGAAAACGTTTTGAGCTTTCGGTGAGGACTTCAAGCCCACTCATACCGGGCGCGGCGATGTCCAGTAAGACGATGTCCGGTTGTAGTTCTTCAATCAGTCGCAAGGCCTCGCGGCCACCGGCGGCTTCACCGGCGACTTCGACTTCTTCAAGTCGGCCAATCAACGCTCGAATTCCAGCACGCACGAGCGCGTGGTCATCGACCAGCAATACGCGAATCGGTTTTGCTTGATTGGGTGACACCGTGTAGATGCGAGATCAAAGAGTCGGGAGATTAACTAAACCTGCGACCATCTGGTTCAGAATTTGACGCGATCCGGTTATGTTTTCCCCGAACACCGAGTGAGTCGCATCATCAGAGACAAGATCGACTAAATGCTTAACCTGCGAACTCTAGCCTAATGAAAAGTTAGCGACAATCAGGAAAACCCTGAGCAAGCTCTTCTGCTAGGCATCCGGACAGGAGAGGCGGGCGGCTGTACGGTAGCGGACAGACCAAACGCGCGCCTGGTCTCAAAATGTTGTCCTCAAATTTTCCGCAGTCCCCGACCTGCAAAAAAATCAAGAGAGGTTATGAGCTATGAAAGCCCCTAAAGCTCGGATTCTCTGTACCGAGGATGACATTGACACCCGCGATCTAGTCCGTCTGATTTTGGAACTTGAAGGCTTTGAAGTGATCTCCGCCGACAGCGCCGAAGAAGCTATCAGTTTGGCAAGAAGCGGGCACTTCGATCTTTATCTCTTAGACAATTGGACGCCCGGAATCTCTGGCGACAATCTTTGCCGTAAACTGCGCGAGTTCGATTCGACAACGCCCGTGCTTTTTTACTCCGGGGCAGCATATGAATCAGACAAAGCGCGTGCAATGGCGGCGGGCGCCCAGGGCTATGTAGTAAAGCCAGCGTCAGAAGGTGAGTTGGTGTCGGAGATTCATGATTTGATCGGATGAGAACCTCACCAGACGCGCTACTATGCGAGCTCCAGTCCTAAATGACCGCCGGGCCCATCTGTAAGCAGCGTGTAGTGCAGCATCGATCCGTGACCAACTTAAAATTGAATTATTCGGGTGAACGTTTTCCCGCTCCGACTAGCTTTGCCTCAAAAGTCGATTGGTGCAGTAACGAGTTTCGTGTTTAGTTCGTGTGACTTAGTGGATCGTTCCATTGGTCCA
>JAWWPL010000268.1:0-3721 GCA_033850605.1 Blastocatellia bacterium
AAGGCGTTGAGACATGATGGAAACCTCTTTCCAAGGCATGATGTTCCTCCTTTTGGAACACTAAGCCTTACCAGAATGTGTTTACCATGTCTCCGAACAGGTGTTTATGATGTCCCCGGTCTATACACAGCCCAGGGTTGCCGTTTCGGCTACCCTGGGTAAAGAAAGCAATCTAGTCCTCAACCGCAACGCGGTTGCGTCTGCTTAGTGCATTTTTCTTGGAAACGACGCAACCGCGTTGCGGTTGAAATTTCTTTTCTTACTAGTTTCCCAGGGTAGCCGAAGCGGCCACCCTGGGCTGGAAGCCGTAGTCCCTTTGGGACATCACTGAAAATTTTCGCTTGCCAAATAACTGCAATTTCACTTTTGAGGCAAGCCGGCGCGACCATCACTTTTCCAGAAAACATGACGCCCCGTTAGGCGTTCAGCCTGTCCGCCCGGACCGAGTATAATGCTCTGACCAGAAGCAAACTAAAATTGCTTTTCCATCTGGTTCTAAGATGAAACGATCCGGAATCGCAGATCTTCCTCTCCACGGCGGCCGCGTCCCGCAATGGCTGGCTGAACGCATGACTATGCTCGGCACAGCGATTACCGAAACCATCATCCACGGTTACGGCGTCTCGGCGTTTCTCTCGCGGCTCAGCGATCCCTTCTGGTTCCAGGCGCTGGGTGCGGTGATGGGAATGGATTGGCACTCTTCGGGTATCACCACTTCGGTCATGGGTGCATTGAAGCGAGGGCTCGCGCCGCGTGCGCATGAACTTGGGGTATACATCTGCGGAGGGCGCGGCAGACACTCGCGCAACACCCCGCACGAATTGCGACAGCTCTCAGAGCGTTACGGCTTTGACGGCGAAGCGCTGGTCCGCACCAGTCGACTGACGGCGCGCGTCGACAACAATGCCATCGCCGATGGTTTTCAAATCTACCTGCATAGTTTCGTCGTGACGAACAATGGTGAATGGGCCGTAGTTCAACAGGGCTTAAACGATCGCAGCGGCATGGCCCGGAGGTATCATTGGCACTCGGCATCGGTAAAAGATTTCGTTGCCGAGCCGCACACGGCGATTGTCGGCGAGCATCAGGGCACGATAATTAATTTGGTGGATGGGCAGGCTAAGCCGGCTCAAACCGCCATGTTGAATATCGTTCGCGAACATCCCGAGAAGACTCTCGGCGCCACGCGTCATCTACGCCTGCCCGCGCACCATGACGTCCGCGGGGCTGATGTAGATCTAAAACGCCTGGGCGCCGTGCTCGCCGTGGCGTATGAACGTGATCTACATGACTTTGCCGAGCTCCTGCTGCTCGAAAAACTTGGTCCGCGCACGCTGCAGTCGCTCGCCCTCGTGGCTGAAGTCGTGCATGGCGCACCGAGCCGTTTCAACGATCCGGCTCGTTTCTCTTTCGCGCTCGGCGGCAAGGATCGTCATCCCTTTCCGGTGCCGTTAAAAACGTATGACGAATCTCTCGACTTTCTGCGCACGTCCCTCGATCAAGCCAAAGTCGGTCACGGGGAAAAGCTCGACGGCTTTCGCCGCCTCGAGCGCTTTGTTCGCTCAGTTGAAACCAGGCGAAAACCGGTAGCCGACTTTAACGCAGTCATTGCTCATGAAAACGCGATCTCGCCCGCGCTTGACGGTCGCTCGGTTTTCGACGACAAACCCCGCGCCTTTGTCGGCCGCCACGGACAGCGCACACTCTTTTAAGTAGGAACCTAAGTATGAACCTTGGGAGGGACGACAAATGTTCAAGGACGCAAAAGCATTTTCCAGTTTCTCAGTAAATGATTTAGAAAAAGCGAAAGCATTCTATGGGCAGACTTTGGGACTTGAGGTTAAGGAAACGCCAGAGGGGCTGCAACTGAACCTGGCAGGCGGCGGCCCCGTTTTCATCTATCCCAAGCCCAACCACAGCGCGGCGACATTCACGGTCCTGAATTTTATGGTCGACGATGCGGAATCTGCTGTGGACGAACTGGCAAAACGCGATGTGCATTTTGAGAGCTATGAGGGCGAACTCAAGACGGACGAAAAAGGCATTCATCGTGGCCCGAAAGGCCCAATCATCGCCTGGTTCAAAGACCCTGCGGGTAACACTCTGTCAGTGCTGCAGGAGCGATAATTCTGATTGGAACGCAATGGACGCCAAGGATCTCGCAAAGGACTGCATGGGAAAACCTTTGCGTTCCTCTGCGAAAACCTCTGCGCCCTTTGCGTTTAAATTCTTTCTCCACTTGAATGCAATTCGCGATCAGCTATAGGTTTCGCACCATAGAGACCGAGTTGTTCGTGGCAAAGTTGCGCGAGCTGAGTTGTTGACCGCTGTCACTGGGCTCAGATTATATTTTCATCGACATGGATCCTCTTTGTTCATGAAACTCCTTTCTCTAAATATCGCCCTGCCCCGCATCGTCGAATACAACGGCGGGCCGGTGGCGACCGGAATCTATAAAGAGCCGGTACCGAGGCCGGTGATGTTGCGCACGCTCAATCTTGAGGGTGACCGGCAGGCCGATTTGTCCGTCCACGGCGGGGTGAGAAAAGCGGTCTATGCTTATCCGTCCGAGCACTATGGGTTTTGGCGAAGAGAATTCCCGCACATGGAGCTGCCTTATGGGATGTTTGGCGAAAACTTTACCACCGAAGAAATGTTTGAAGAGGCGGTCAATGTTGGCGATCGTTTCCGTATCGGCGAAGCTGAGTTGATGGTAACCGAGCCGCGTTTGCCCTGCTATAAGCTGGGAATCAAGTTCGGTCGTCCAGAGATTATTAAGAGATTCCTGCAAAGTCGGCGAACCGGTTTCTACTCTTCAGTGCTGAAAGAAGGAGAAGTCAAAGCCGGTGACAAGATCGAATTGATCAGCCGTGATGAAAACAGTATCGCCATTTCTGACATCACTCGTTTGTACGCTTTTGAGAAAGACGACCTGGTGACCTTACGTCGCGCGGTAAAGTTGGAAGCCTTATCCGAGAGCTGGCGCGGATACTTTCAGAAGCAGCTTGAGAAGCTTGAGGACTGAATATTCTTGGCGTGCGGTAACAATCCCGATTCATCGAGAGACCGCATTGTGGCTTCGCGAACGCGATTAGAAATCGCACTCCATAGACATCTACCGCGCGATTAGCCGTTTCGTCATCTCGATGAAATGCACGGGCAGCTTTGTTTCTATGTCCGGGGGAAACGGATGGATTCCGGTCTCGACATAACCACGTTTGTGATAGAACCCGAAGAGGTCCCCACGAAGGTTGACGACCTGGATGTCCATGAAGCGACAAGCCAGGCCACGGCAATGTTCTTCGGCGGCATTCATTATCAAAGAACCCAGGCCGGACTGTTGCCAGGTGGGATCAACCGACAAGAGTCCAAGGTAAGCGCGTTCGCCACGTGGTTCAATGTAAACGCAGGCCGCGACGATACCCTCGCTCTCCGCCAAAAAGACTTGTCCCGTCTGGAAAAGTTCCTGAACACTCTCCAGGTTGATACGATCAGTTTCGATGAAGAAACCCTCCGCGAGTCGAAAGGCCCGGTTGATTACGCCGGCGATCTGTTCGGCATCTTTCAGCGACGCCTTGCGTACTGAACTGTTCATGCTTCGGTTGGGTTCTCTCTTAATTTCCAGGGCAACTGTCAGTATAGCGAGTCCGCATAGGGCAAGAACACTCCTCATTTTGACTCCCTCTTCCTTTGGGAGAGGCTGGGGTGAGGGTGCGAAGCT
>JAWWPL010000068.1:0-7106 GCA_033850605.1 Blastocatellia bacterium
GCGGTGCATAGCGATGTCGATCGCGACTCTCTGCATGTCCGCTTCGCTGATGAGTCCGCCTGCATCGGACCGGCACCCTCGGCCCAGAGCTACCTGAACATTCCCGCGATCATTAGCGCCGCTGAGATTTTCAACGTTGATGCCATCCATCCGGGTTACGGGTTTCTGGCTGAGTCCGCCTATTTCGCCGAGATCTGCGAAGCCTGCAACATCAAGTTCATCGGCCCACGCCCCGGCGTGATCCAATTGATGGGCGACAAAGTCGAGGCCCGGCGCGCCATGAAAGCCGCCGGCGTGCCCATTATTCCTGGTAGCCCCGAAGCATTGAATTCGGAAGAAGAAGCGATTAGGGTGGCGCGCGAGATTGGCTTTCCGGTGATCGTCAAAGCCTCTGCGGGAGGCGGCGGGCGAGGCATGCGGATCGTGCGCACTGAGAAAGAGCTCGGTCATGCCCTCGAGACTGCTTCCACTGAAGCCGCAGCGGCTTTCAAAAACGGCGACGTTTATATCGAACGCTTTGTTGAGCGGCCCCGGCACATTGAGATTCAGGTGCTCGCGGATGAATATGGCGATTGTGTCCATCTGGGAGAGCGAGAGTGTTCGATCCAGCGGCGCCATCAAAAGCTTTTGGAAGAATCACCGTCGCCGGTGATGACGCCGGAGTTGCGTCAGGAAATGGGCGAGGTGGCGGTGGCCGCGTGCAAGTCGATTGGTTACTCCAGCGCCGGGACCTTTGAATTTCTGCTGGACGAAGACAAACGCTTCTACTTCATGGAAATGAACACGCGCATTCAGGTCGAGCATCCGGTGACTGAGATGGTGACCTTGACCGATATTGTGCGGAATCAAATTCGGATTGCTGAAGGTGATCCCCTGGGATTTGGCCAGGACGATGTGATCATGGTTGGTCACGCGATTGAGTGCCGCATCAACGCTGAAAGTCCTGATACCTTCACGCCTTCGCCCGGATTAATCACGACGTTCAACCTTCCGGGTGGTCCGGGTGTGCGTCTGGACACTTACGTTTATCCCGGCTATCGCGTCCCGCCTTTCTATGATTCGATGATCGCGAAAGTCATCGTTCATGCGCGCACTCGAGAATTGGCGATTGCCCGCATGCGACGGGCCTTGGACGCAATGGTAATAGAAGGGATTAAGACAACGATTCCGCTGCACGTGAAAATCATGGATGATCCGGATTTTCAGGCAGGAAACATCTCGACGCGGTTCATGGAAGAGTTCCTGTCCCGCAACGGCTTTCGGGAGAAGTCTGTTGGCACGGCATCTGCCGCGTTGACTGGGGCCTCGGGGTGAATTTATAATACTCGACTTTTCGGTAGTGAGTTGGGCTCGCTGATAGGTAAAAAGATTATGTCAATTGCAATCATCAGAGCAGGCGGTAAACAGTTTAGCGTGGAAAAGGGCGCCACCGTCCGCGTGCCTTCGCTAAAACATGATGTCGGAGCATCGATTGAGCTGGAAGTCCTGGCCGCGACTGGCGCCGATAACGAAACCAGGCTGGGCACGCCTCAGGTCGAAGGGGCCAAGGTCATGGCCACCGTTGTGGACCATGGGCGCGGCGCCAAAATAATCGTGTTTAAGAAAAAGCGTCGCAAGCACTACAAAAGGACCCAGGGTCACCGGCAGGGATATACGACGTTAAAGATCGATTCGATTGGATAGAAGGGATTGCCGATTGCCAATTGCCAATTGTCAATTTGAAGATGTTTCTCAATTGGCAATCGAAAATCAAAAATCGGAAATAGAATTATGGCTCATAAAAAAGGTGTAGGGTCGTCGCGGAATGGACGAGACTCGAATTCGCAACGGCTTGGCCTCAAGAAATTTGGTGGTGAGCGTGTATTGGGCGGCAACATCCTGGCCCGCCAGCGCGGCACGCGTTGGAAGCCGGGCAAGAACGTGGGCCGCGGCAAGGATGATACTTTGTTCGCCCTGATAGACGGGTTCGTGAAGTTCGAAGAAAAGGGCCGGTCCGGCAAGTTCATCAGCGTGTATCCAGCAGAGACAGCAGCCGCCCCGGTATCTTAGAATTAAAGTTGTACTCAAGGATTCGACTCAATGCGACGCCCGCGCGGAAGGTTAGCTCAGCGGGCTCGCATTTTTGATTTTTGAATTGATTCGATCCCGGAATTTGAAATTTCAGATCTCAGATCTGAAATCAAATGGGAATCAAAATAGTCAGTTATTCAGGATGTTTATTGATCGCGTAAAAATTCGGATAGAAGGGGGCCACGGCGGCAACGGCGTGACTGCTTTTCGGCGCGAGAAGTTCGTGCCCCGCGGCGGACCCTCAGGCGGTGACGGAGGGCGCGGCGGTGACGTTTGGATCGTCGGTGACGCGTCGTTGAACACCCTCCTGCATCTGCGTTACAACCCGCTGCATCTTGCCGGCCGCGGTTTGCACGGCGAGGGCAGCAATCGTTCGGGCAAAGAAGGCGCGGATGTAATGGTCCGGGTGCCGTTGGGCACGCAGGTATTTGATCCGCAAACGAATGAACTGTTGTTTGACTGTGATTCAGACGAACAGCGCTGGTTGGCGGCGCATGGCGGCCGGGGAGGTTTCGGTAACGCGCATTTTGCCAGCTCGACAAATCGCGCGCCGCGCTATCACCAGGAAGGAAGCGAGGGCGAAGAGTTTGAACTACAGCTCGAGCTGAAGTTGCTTGCCGACGTAGGACTGTTGGGTTTCCCGAACGCGGGCAAATCGACTTTCATCTCGACGGTTTCGGCCGCGCGTCCAAAAATTGCCGACTATCCTTTCACCACCCTCGAACCGCATCTCGGGGTGGTCGATCTGGGAGACTTCCGCACCTTCGTAATCGCTGATATGCCCGGACTGATCGAAGGCGCGCATGAAGGCCATGGCCTTGGCGATCGCTTTTTGCGCCACGTTGAACGGACCAAGTTGCTGCTGCATCTGGTCGACATGTCTTCCGTTTCTGGCCGGGATCCGGTGAACGATTACGAGGTTATCAATCGCGAGCTGGCGGCGTATGACCCGCAGCTGGCGGCCCGGCCGCAGATAGTGGTGGCGACAAAGATTGACGCGCTCGATGAGCCCGAACGGGTCGAAAGCTTGCGCCGGCGGGCGGATCAGGATGAAAGAAAATTCTTCGCCATCTCGTCGGTTACCGGCGCCGGGGTGCGTGAACTGATAAATGCAGTCGGCCATGAGATCGAGGAAATGCGAGCGCATTCCGCGGATCTGGTGAGATTGGACGCCGATGATGCGCAGCTGGTCGGCAGTGGAAATAGTCGATCCTGGTAGTTTGGTCTAGGGCGAGAGGATCTTTGCCTGGATGATGCCGTTGCCGCGCGCAGCTATTTACGGAGGCACGTTCGATCCCGTGCACACGGGCCACATCGAGGTGGCTCGCAAAGTGCTGGAGTTGTTTGACCTTGAGGAGGTGCTGTTCGTTCCGGCGTGCGTGCCACCACACAAGTCAGCCATCTCCTCTGCGTTTCACCGATTTGCGATGCTCGCGCTGGCTACTCAACAGGACGCGCGACTGCGCATCTCGACCATCGAACTCGACGAACCGGAACGGCCTTACGCCGTCGACACTGTTGAGCGCATGCAAAGCGCGTTGGGCGCCGAACGTCAT
Organism: Blastocatellia bacterium; assembly: GCA_033850605.1. Lineage (GTDB taxonomy): Bacteria > Acidobacteriota > Blastocatellia > Pyrinomonadales > Pyrinomonadaceae > UBA11740. The sequence goes on from JAWWPL010000068.1 coordinate 3,627, forward strand.
CTCTTTTTCATGATCGGTGCCGATTCATGGTCCGAGATTACGACGTGGCACGAGTGGCAAAGGCTGCTGAGAATGTGTGACCTGATCGTAGTCACCCGACCCGGCTATGACTTGAGCGGAAGTATCGCAAACGCATCCGCACAGGTTGTCGATGTGCGGGGAGCGACCCGGCGGGAAGTATCAGAGGCGCTTGCCGGCGGCGATGGCGGTAAGGGGCCGCGCGTTTTTTTGACGGGTGCGGCGATGGTAGATATTTCAGCGACCGAGATTCGCGCAGCCGCCAGGGCCGGCGAAGGCGAACAGCTAAGAGCCATGGTCCCTATGGCAGTCGCGAGCTATATTGAAAAATACGAACTGTATAAGAATTAAATGAGTCAGAAACTAAAAGATCAATCATTGAGTTCCGAAGTCCAGGCGGCCGGGCTGGGCGCACGCGCGTCCACCGGCAGCCACGTTACTTCCAGTGACCTGTCGGACTTTGATGACCGAATTCGCCGCACCATTAACGCCGCCTGGGAAAAGAAGGCCCTTGATTTGACGGTGTTGGATCTGCGCGATATCGCCAGCTTCACAGACTATTTCGTCATCGCCACGGGCACCAACCGGCGCCAGGTCCAGGCCATCAGCGATGAGGTAGTCGAACAATTGAAGCATAGCGGCACGCGGGCGGCTCGCGTCGAAGGCTACCAAACCGCCGAATGGATTCTGGTTGATTACGGTGATTTTGTCGTGCATGTGTTCGATGAGAAGGCGCGCCGCTTTTATGATCTTGAGCGCCTCTGGCGCGAAGCGAACAGAGTCGATGTCGCGCCGCCCGGATCTGAAATCTCAAATCTCAAATCTGAGGTTTTAGATCGTAAATCTGAAGAATCCGATCAATCCGAGCGCGATAGGCCGCGTTCGTTAACTGATCTTTGAGAAAAACAGTGGTCGAGATGGTGGCGTTTTCTGAAGCGATGCGCGAGGTGGTCAACCTCGCCGAGCGCGTGGCCGCCACCGACGCGAATGTCCTGCTGACCGGCGAGTCCGGCGCCGGCAAAGATGCGCTGGCGTGGTTTATTCATTCGCATTCACGCCGGGCGGAACAGCCGCTGGTCAAGATTGATTGCGCGACGCTTCCGGCTGATCTGCTCGAGGCCGAGCTGTTCGGTTACGAACGCGGCGCTTTCACCGGAGCCGGCGAGGCCAAGCCGGGCCGGCTGGAAGCCGCTCACCGGGGAACGCTGGTGCTGGATGAGATCGCCCATCTGTCGCTGGAGGCACAGGCCAAACTGTTACGGGTAATTGAGCATCGCGCGTTCGAACGTCTGGGTGGCCATAAGACTATCGAAGTTGACGCACGGCTCGTAGCGCTTACGAATGCCGATTTGAAGAGCGCGGTTGAGCGGCGCAGTTTTCGTGAAGATCTTTTCTATCGGCTGAATGTGGTCGCGATTCAAGTGCCGCCTTTGCGCGAACGCAGCGAAGATCTGGAAGAGCTGGGCCGAGGGTTTTTGATTTCGTTTGCGACCAAACACGGCCGGCAGGCGAAACAATTCTCGCCCGAGGCGTGGAAGTTTTTGCGAGCTTACGATTTTCCCGGCAACGTGCGCGAGTTGGCAAACATCATTGAGCGCGCGGTGATTGTTTCGACAGGCGCGGAAATCGAAGCCGCTGATCTACCTGAGAGCACCAGGGCGGCGGCGGCCCGCACGCAGCGTAAAGCTCAACGGCCGACGCTGGGCGAGGTTGAGAGCGAATATATTCGCGAGACTTTGACTGGGACCAAAGGAAATAAGACTGAAGCGGCCCGGATCCTTGGTATCAGTCGTAAGAATCTTTATGAGCGCCTGGCCCGGGAAGAGAAACAGATTGAAGTGGCACAGACTTTAGTCTGTGATGTTCCTGAGAAAGAAATCTCAGACTGAAGTCTGAGCCACTATGAGATTGCGCTTCATTTGGCCGGGTAAGACCAAGTGGCACAGACTTTAGTCTGTGATGTTCCTGAAAAAGAAATCTCAGACTGAAGTCTGAGCCACTATGAGATTGCGCTTCATTTGGCCGGGTAAGACGAAAGACGAGCATCTGCGGGCGCTGGTCGATGAGTATTTGAAAAGACTGACGCGCTTCGTGCGTTGCGAAGTGATTGAAACTCGTGAAGGCGCCGGCGTCGACAAGGATTCGCAGAGAATTCTTGAGGCGATTCCGGCCGCGAGCGTGGCGCTATTGCTGGATGTGAAAGGCCTCGAGTGGAGTTCGCAGGAATTGGCGGATGAAGTGCGGCGTTGGGAGCACGATTCGATCAAAGAAGTGGCCATCGTGATTGGCGGGCCGGAAGGGGTGAGCGCCGACGTTGCCGCTCGCGCTCAGAAGCGTTGGCGTTTGACGCGTCTGACGCTGACTCATGAAATGGCACGAGTCGTGGCCGTCGAGCAGCTTTATCGTGCTTACACGATAAATCGGGGATTGCCGTATCAGAAGTGAAAAGAGTTTGGAGGACTGGACGAAAAGAATGGACAAGAGGAAATCGAAAACTTATCGAGACAGACTAATGGCGCGGCGTGAGGGTTTGGTAGGCCAGGTTCAGGCTGCCGAAGCTTACAGCCGGGAACGTGACGCAGAGGCGACACAGGATCCGGCGGACATGGCCGCCAACGCTTATACGAAAGAATTATTGATGTCGATGTCGACAAACGACCGGCAATTGCTGGAATCGATCGATGCGGCCCTGCATCGGATCGCTAATGGAGACTACGGTAAATGCATTCATTGCGGTGAAGCCATCCTGGAGAAGCGTTTGGAAGCGGTACCGTGGGCGCGTTATTGTTTGCGTTGCGCCGATCTGAACGAGCGCGGGTTGCTGCATAGAGATGAAGAGTAATCTTCTTTAACATTATCCGATCTCCGATTTGAATTTTTGAAATCAGAAATCCGAGATGACATAATCCGAGGCCTCCTGGGAAACTGGGGGGCCGTTACTTTTTTTCGGGCCCCTCTTCCACGGGGAGAGAGGTTATGGAGAGGGCTTACGGTCGGTCCTCTACCTTTCCAGCCTGTGCGATGAGATCAGTGGAATCAGTTAGGTGACTGTTGTTTCGTTTAGTTTCGTGTGAGTTCGCGGATGGTTTTCTGCGTGCGAACATTCGATCCACGAAATCACACGAAACTAAACGAAAAGAACGATGAAACCGGACCTTTCTCACGCACAGCATCGCCACTTGCCTGTTGCGGACAGCACAATGTCAGTAGCAACTCTCAGCTCAAGCCTCTACGATGCCGCTTTGGCGCTCGTCTATCCTCAAGCCTGCGTTATATGCGGCACGAGCGTTGAATCGCGTCATGACGGCGTTGCCTGTGACTCGTGTTGGCAAGCCACTCGAGTATTTACTAATGACGACACGTTATGTTGGAAATGCGGTCTTTATACTGAGGCCGCGACTAGCCATGAGAGCCGCCAGACTGTGCGCTGCGGCCGCTGCGATGAAGAAGCTTTTAGTAGTG
>JAWWPL010000077.1:0-15017 GCA_033850605.1 Blastocatellia bacterium
CGGATTCGCATCGACGATCAGAAATCCTTCACGTTCCAAAGCGCCCATGACAGCGTCTTCGTTAATGATCCGCCGGTGCGCGGCCCCCTGACGACTTACATATATCCGCTTGCCTTCAGTTGCGAGGGGCGCGCCGCAAAACTTTTCCCGCAGCCATAACAGAGTCCAGTCTGCGACCGGGAAAGTCCAATCAGTAGTGAACGTGGCATAAGCAGGAAACGAAGGAAAATAAAGCTGGTCGACTTCATAGCAACCTCTCGGCAGTTCGACCAGACGCGCATTATCAACGCCCAGCAATGCGAGACTCTCGCGCTGCCAATCACGCAAACCATCTTGTAAGAGAATGGGCAGCGCGGGCAACGAAGCTGCGATTGCCAGACGCGTTAAGCATTCAGTGAACCAGTGATAGTAGCTGCTCGAGTGACGAGAAATTAATGTCATATAGCTTCCCGCCAACCTGGTCGGTTTCGATCTGGGACGCAGCGTATTGAACTCAATGTCATGCGTAAAGAAAAAGGACTTCCAACAACAGGACTGCTCGAAAGCCCGATCCTCGGGAGCAACAATGACGCCGGAATGGGAAAAGAGCCGGGCGCGTGGGATCGAGGCAATAAACGTTTCCGGTTGTTCCAACCTCTGTTCGTCCACGAAAACAGGGGGCACGTCGGCCAGACTGCGCGGCGGTTCACGTTCAATAACGCCGGCATCGCGGACTTTTTGGTACCAGCACTCGTCCGCGGGATTGGCCGACTGGTATTCACTTACCCATTCCCGCATGTCCGTTATCAGGCCCTTTGGCGGGCCAAAGGTTCGGGAGGAAACGGGCAAACGCCGAACGCCCCCGACGAGCTTCGAATGTAGCCATCCATAACCTTGCTGGACTACGCTTTTCATTTACCGTCGTGACATCCTAATCAACTGAAAAAAATCATTGCCGCTCTTGTAAAAAATTGGGCGATGAAACTTGAACTGGGCTTAACTCGGCTACCGGCTTGGCCTGTTTTGTCAGGTAGCCTGACAAGATATTTGCGGCCGCGCTAATCGAAGGCACATTCTTATGCGACGAGGCCTGCAGCTTATGACCTCGTACGCGCGCAAGGAAATTGAAGGCCCGCTCATTTTTTCCTGCAAACGCCCACGCCATGCTCTTGAGACGTTGCACTGAGCCGGCGCTGCGCACCGGTTCACTACCATTTTTCTTCGCACGTTGGTGTTCCTGCCACAGAAGATCGAACATTTCACCGCTTCCGGAAAAGTCGCGCATGTACCCGGACAATCGATCGAATTCTTCTGAAGTGTCTTCGTAGTCTTCGAACATCAGCAGTTCTGAAAAGAGCGCCTTCAGGTATTCCTCGGTGTCTATTTCGGCCGTAAATGTTTCCGGGTAGATTCGCTTAAATAATAACCAGGTTGCATAGAAGTATGAGGTCACCAGGTAAGGCATCTGATATGGCACCCCTTCGAGCAAGTCCCGCCCGAAAAGTGAAACATATTCATCGTGCTTCTTCTTGCGGTCGAAGCGAATGCCGGCGTTGCTGACCAGACTTGCCCCAGCAATGTAGAGCGGCAGATCGATGAAATGGTAGGAGCTATTCGTGCTGAGTAATTGGCTCACCGCTGAAAAATCCGGGTAAGGGGGAACAAAGAAATCTTTGGTGCGGGCGCGACAAGCATCGATGGCGTCTTTGGCCACCGCACAGTTAAGCATCTTGGGGACGATGCCATTAACACTCCAGTCGAAACGGCATAGGGCGCCGATCACCGGTTTTGAGGAGACTTCAAAGAGCTCGCTTGAACCGTAGTCGTAAGTGAACGACAGACGGCTTTCATGGGGGATGTCCGGATGGTTATAACCCCCGGAACGCCAAACCAGCACGTTCATCTTAAAAAACGCCAACAGCTCGTGGATATAGGAAAGCGAATCAAAGGTGAGCGCGTCATCGTCGCACAAATAAATTATGTATCGACCATTGGCATGGGACAACACGTACTCCCAGTTGTCACACATGGAGAGATCCCTGCCCGGATTGACGTACGAGATTTTATCCGACGAGGCCTTGAAATGTTCGACTACGGCTTTGGTGTCATCGGTCGAATTATTATCAGAGACTATGATTTCGTAATCCTGGAACTTCTGTTCGACGGCGGATTCAAGCGAGGATCGAAGCAGGGACGCACGGTTCCGAGTCGGCATTAGGACGGAAAAGAAAGGCACCAGGTGGATCCTCCATACACAGTTCGCTTATCGTGAATTATTGATTATCTTAGCAGCCTGGCTACCCAACGTCCCCTGCAGGGACGGATGTTTCGTTTGATCTGCGATCCTGTTTCATTAGGATACTCTTCAGAGCTTCGGACACGTAGGCGACCTTCTCCCGATCCATATTCAACCCTGAGGGCAGATTGATGCCATATGGCGTAAGCCGATAAGCGACGTCATTGCGCGACCGCGCCACGGCGGCCTGCTCGGTGTCGTAGTAAGCCGGAATAGAACTCAGGGGGAAAAAGAACGGCCGGCAATCGATGTTCTGTTCGTCCATCAACCGCATCAGTTCCTCTTTTTTTACACCCAGCTTTTCGTCGAGCACGACCGTGACCATCCAACATACAATGCTGGTTTCGGGAGCTTCGTAGTTGAGCTTAATGCCATCCAGACCGCGCAAGTTCTCGGCGTACCACGCGAAGATGCGCCGCTTCTGTTCAACCAGTTCCTCAATCCGCTCCAACTGCGCCAACCCGAGCGCCGCCTGCATGCTGCTCATCTTGTATTTATAGGCCACCTCGTGATTGAAGAACATCTTGTCACCAGGCTTGCGGCCGTGGTCCCGCAGAAAGAGCGCCCGTGCCTTTAGATCATCATTGTCCGTGACCAGCATTCCGCCCTCACCTGTTGTCAGCGTCTTCGAGCCATGAAAGCTAAAAACACTGGCGTCGCCGAAGTTCCCGGCTCGCCGGCCTTTGTACTCCGAACCGATCGCTTCGGCTGAATCCTCGATCACGGCCACGTGATTCCGTTGCGCAACAGCCAAAATAGCATCCATGTCCGGCATATTCCCGTAGAGGTCCACGACGATCACGGCCTTGGTCCGCGGAGTGATGCATTGCTCGAAAGACGTCGCCGAAAGGCACCAGGTCCGTTCGTCAATGTCGGCAAAGACGGGGGTAGCGCCGACATAAGTTACCGCGGAAGACGAGGCGATCCAGGTCGCGTCCGGCACCACTACCTCGTCACCTGGGCCGACTCCGAGCGCGAGCAGCGCCAGATGAATTGCCGAGGTGCAGGACGGCAGCGCAATAGCGTGTCTCCGGCTCACGTACTCTGCGAAGGCGCGCTCGAAACGGTCATGGTAGATGTTGGCGTTTCCGTACCAGGCGTTGGTCACCGCGGCGGTGACATAGTCTATCTCCTTCTGCGTAATGGATGGTCCCGAGACTAGTAAGCGTTCCATATGATCAGTCCTTGATGCAACGGAGATAACCGCCCGGCGCGACAGTAATCTGGAGTTTTGCTTCCATTTGGCGGTCAACCTCAAATCGGTCGTTGGTCTTCAGGAATTCGCTGACGGCCGTCTTTGGATTGCTGTCCGGTCCCCAGGGGCGGTTGGGGAAAAAATCCGCGGGCAGCTCCTGAATCACGGTATCAAAGACGATCAGATAGCTGCCACGAGTAACCAGCGGCGAATAAATTTCCAGTTCTCGCAGTACGTGGTCGTGGGTGTGATTCGAATCAAGTATTACCAACACCGGACCATTTTCCTTCGCTTCGTTGGCCACCCGGCGCGAAATGTCTTCGTTTATCGAAGAACCTTCGATCATCGTGATACGCGCGGCGAGAGGGTGGCGCTCAATCTCGATCCGATTATGCTCGCGGATGTCTATGTCAACGCCGATAACACGACCCTCTCCGCCGATGAGTTGCAGCATGGATGCCGAGAAAATCAGCGAGCCGCCATGGGCAATGCCCGTCTCAATTATCAATCGGGGTCGCACTTCCCAAATGATCTCCTGTAGAGCAATGATGTCCTGCGGGAATTGGATTATTGGGCGTCCCAGCCATTTGAAGTGATATGAATACTCGTACTGCGAACTGGCAGTGAACCACTGTCGGGTCAGACCGCGGAGTTGCTCGTCGGCGCCCATGCGCTCGATGAATTCACGGTTCCGCTGATCAAAATCATCCACTATTTTTGGCCTCCCTCGTCCGCTCTTTTGATCTCGATGCGCACCTCGTAACGTTTACCTTCATCGCTGAAGGAAGCCGCCGGGTGCGGCTGAAAGGTACGCGCGCGCAGCAAGTTTAGCAGGGCGCGGGCTGTGTATGACTGGTCGAGTTCGATTCGGGAAGCCTCTTCAAGTTCGCGAGCACGGTGAACACTGCCGCGAGCAAGATCCTGCGGAATGCGTGGAATCCGACCCACCTTAACTTCAGGAAACTTTTCCATGAACAGCCGAACGATTTCTTCCTGAGCCTTGTAATAAAGCGTAGCGCCCGTGTCTTCCCACGTCGTTTCTATGCGCGATTGAAATGCGATATCGCCACAGTCGACTGCCGCGTCAACCCAGTGAATCGTGACTCCGAAAGGCGCGTTCTCGACAATGGCCCAAAAGTTATAGTGCTTGCCCCGGTTGTACGGCAGAAAGCTCGGGTGAAAGTTCAAACACCCGAGGCGCGGAACTTCGATCAATTCCGGCTTCAGAATGTAAGGCCACCAGGCAAGCACGATTAAGTCCAGATCCAGCGCGCGCAACTTTTCGCGGGTCTGATCGCTGCCGAGCGAGTCGCTCTCAAAGATCAGGCTTGAATCCAACACGCCTGAGCCGGCAGTAATAGCCGGGTTTAGACCCGCGGGATCGTTGGAGTCGAGCACCAAGCAGGCCGGCGCTTCGCGCTGATCGCCCATGAATTTAGCGATCTTACTTCCCACAACGTTCGCGGCAAACAAACCAATCTTCATTTCGCTAGGTCTCAGCAAGCAAGGAAGCCCGGACTCAGAGCCCGGCTCAGAGTAAGGGAAACTTTGTGTCGCGCTCGGAAATAATTGTCATCGGCAACGGCCACTCTATGCCGAGGCGCGGGTCGTCCCAGCGCAGGCCGCGCGCAACTTCCGGATGATAGATCTCAGACATTTGGTAAAAAATTTCCGTGTCATCGGCGAGCGTTTGATAGCCGTGAGCAAAACCTTCCGGAATGTATAGCATCCGATGATTACTGGCCGTCAGCTCGGCCGCCGCCCACTGATATCGTGTCGGCGAGTCAGGCCGCAGGTCCACGGCGACATCGCACATCGCCCCCTGGGTACAGCGCACAAGCTTTGCTTCCTCATAAGGCTTTTCTTGAAAGTGCATGCCGCGCACGGTCCCGCTCAGGTTATTAAAAGAGATGTTGCATTGCCTAAAGCGTGGATTTAGTCCCTGCTTCTCAAACTCTTCGGGCGACCATGCGCAGGCGAAGAATCCGCGTTCGTCTTTGATCAGTTCAGGCTCGACGACAAAGACGCCTTTTAGTTTCGTTTCTTTGAATAGCATTGTGGTGTGGTATGCGATAAACGAAAGATTCTAGAGGGTCGAGCATAAGCCCTGCAACCCGCGTCAGCGCTTAGTAGCCCTAAGGCTCAAAACACATACACCTCCGGAATAGGAATTATGAAACGGCCGCCCCGGCGCCGATACTCAGACTGCTGGGCCAGAATCTCGGCGGCAAAATTCCAGGTCAGCAGCAAGACATAGTCGGGCATGGCCTCCAAAAGTTTTTCGGGCCCATAGATGGGCAAGTGTGTCCCGGGCGTGTAGAGGCCTTGTTTGATCGGGCTGCGATCAGTTACGAAATCGATTATCTCTCGGCCGATCCCAAAGTAGTTCAAGAGGGTGCTGCCTTTGGCTGACGCTCCGTAAGCGGCGATTTTTTTGCCTCCGGCCTTCAGGTCGGCGAGCATTTGCACGAGCTGCCGTCGCAAGCTGTCCACCTTCATAGCGAAACCCTGGTAGAAGTCGGCTTTCCCAACGCCCCACCGTTCTTCTTCGGCGAGCATCTGTGACACGCGAGACGAACTTTTCCCAGTGTCTTCCGCCGAGCGTGCAGCTTCCTGCTGTACGAAGAGGCGCAACGACCCGCCATGAATGGGCAGTACCTCGGCGTCGCCGATCGACAGCCCGTGCCTGCGGAATAGTTGCTCCAGGGCCGTCAATGAAAAATAGCAGAGATGTTCGTGATAGATCGTATCGAACTCACAGTGGTCAATCATCTCTTTTACGTACGGCACTTCGATGATTGCAACTCCATCATCTTTCAACAATAGTTGCAGACCCGAAACGAAACCATTCAGATCCGCGACGTGCGCCAGCACATTATGAGCGTGGACCACGTCGGCGCGGCCACCATCGGCTTTCAGACGCGCGGCCAGGTCGGCGCCAAAGAATTCGCACAGCGTCGTGATGTCGCGTTCCTCTCGCGCCACCCGGGCGATATTTGTCGCCGGCTCGATGCCCAGGACCCGCACCCCTGCTCGCTTGTAGTATTGCAGGAGATAGCCATCGTTACTGGCTATCTCGACAACCAGGCTCTGCTCATCAAGACCGCGGGCCTTCGTCATTCGCTCGGCGAGCGTCTGAGCATGATTGAGCATCGTGTCGGAGAAGGACGAAAAATATAGATACTCCCGAAACAGCTTCTCGGGGGGAACAGTCTGGGGAATCTGAACCAGCGAGCACGCGGGACAAAAGACCAAATCAAGCGGATAGGTCTCTTCGGGACTGCTGAGTTGCTGAGCGGTTAAGAGGGAGTTGGCCAGCGGCGTGCGGCCGAGAGAAAGAATCATTTCAAGTTGGCCGCCACCGCATGAGCGACATCCCGGGGTCCCGTTATTTGCTGTACTCATGCAGACTGTCCGAGGAATTTTTGATACCAGTCGATAGTTCTTCGCAGGCCTTCGTCGAGCGTGAAGAGCGGTTGCCAACTTAACTCTTGCCGCGCGCGGGCCGCGCTGAGGTACTGGTGACGAATCTCGTTGGTGGCTTCGTTGCGAATGTCAGGTTCCAGTTCCGACCCCATCAGCACGAGAATTTTGTTGGTCATCTCAATGACGGTCGCCTGGGTCTCATTCGAAAAGTTGAAGGCCCGGCCCGCGAGTTTCGGATCCTGGCTCAACCGCTCGGCGAGCAGCATGTAAGCCGCGGCGCCATCTTCCACATAAAAATAATCGCGCACGTACTCTCCGTCCGAGCGAATGATGGGACGCCGCCCCCGCAACACTGACCGAATTGTGCCGGGCACGATTCGATTCCAGTTCAAATCACCGCCGCCGTAGAAATTGCCGCATCTGGTGACGACGACCGGTAAGCCGTAACTGACAGCATACGCCTGAGAGATAATGTCAGAGCAGGATTTGCTGGCGTCGTAAGGATGACGTCCGCGCAGTGGCGTATCTTCGTCATAGGGCAAATTGTCATGATCGCCATATGCCTTGTCCGACGAGGCCATGACGATCTGCTTGACCGTCGGCGTCCGCCGGCAGGCTTCGAGTAAGGCCCACGTACCCTGCACGTTCGTCTCCCAGGTCGAGACGGGATTGCGATTGGCAATCGTGACGATGGTCTGTGCCGCCAGATGAATCACGGTGTCGATTTCATATTCGCCTAGCGCGCGTTCCAGCATGGTCTGATCGCGCACGTCGCCACGCACAACTTTGACTTGCTCGATTACACCTGAGCGCGCCAATTCACTTTGCGGGACCCAGTCACGTACCAGGCAGACAACGTCAGCTCCGGCATCAACGAGGCGACGAACCAGCCAGCCACCGACAAGTCCGGTGGCGCCGGTCACAAAGGTTGGGCGGTCTAACCAGAAGTTCTCCATAAGAATCAGCCGGAAGTTACACTCACTTAGATCGAGCTCTGAGAGGGCTGGCCATAGTCACTCCCAAATTCTCCAGGGCGCCTGATTATCACGCCAAAGACCCTCGAGGTAACGCTTGTCACGCAAAGTGTCCATGCATTGCCAGAAACTGACGTGCCGATACGCGGCGAGTTGGCCATCCTGTGCCAGTCTCTCAAGCGCGCCCGCTTCGAGACTGTCCGTATCATTATCGAGATAATCAAAAATGCCCGGTTCCAACACCATGAAGCCGCCATTGATCCAGCCTTCACCGACCTGTGGTTTCTCGACAAACTCCGTAACCAGGTCGCCATTGAAGATCAGACCGCCAAAACGTGAAGGAGGACGCACCGCCGTCACCGTGGCAATGCGACCGTGCGAGCGATGAAAGCGCAACAGTTCCTGATAGTCAATGTCGCACAGGCCATCGCCGTAGGTGAGCAGGAATGTCTCGCCTTTGAGCCACGGCTCCAGCCGCTTCACACGTCCGCCTGTGTTAGTCGGAACACCGGTATCAATCAAATGAACCGTCCAGCCTTCACAGTCCACGCTATGTCGCGCCACATGCCCGCTCGACAAATCGATGGTCATGCTCCCGTTCAGGGATTGATAATCCAGGAAGAAGCGTTTGATCACGTCACCCTTGTATCCCAGCGCAATTACGAACTCCTTAAAACCGTAATGAGCGAAGTGCTTGGTGATGTGCCAAAGCATCGGATGGTCCCCGATTTCGATCATCGGTTTAGGTTTCGATTCGGTTTCTTCAGAGAGTCGCGTACCCGCGCCGCCGGCCAGTATGATTACTTTCATTGCACGCTCTCCTTGATCAGGGAACTCTGAATTTCGCTGCCGGCGGGATTCGGCCCGCTCCTCGTCCACTTGAGCATCGGCCGGACAACGCCAGGATAGGGCCCCCCATAGTCGCCGCGCGCCGAATCGCCTTCGAGCTTATCAATGACCTGAAAGGCAACCGCGTCGCGTTCGAAGAAGTGAATGGTTACCGGATCCATCGTGCTGACGGCTGCACTGATAATAACCGTGCCTTCGGAAAGAAAATTACCGGGAATCCAAGCGGTACTGGTGAAGCGCCCTACGGGACGCGGTGTCCGCCGCCATGACGTGTCGCTGTCGTTCGCGATAAAGATGAGCACGCCTTCTTCGTTACTGGCGTGAAAGTTGGGAAGCATTACGTAACCGGGTTTGAGCACTTCAAAATCAATCTCTATCCCGACGGGCCGCCGAATATCAAAGGCGTCGGTGACCAGGCCTGCTTCAGTTCGAACGCGCACCGCCCGAAGGCGAACAATCTCGTTGCCCGGCGCCTTTGACAGATCCTCCCACTCGCGGGCCGCCATGGTGCCCAGCCCTGACTTCAGGTACGACCCAACAACTTTGTGCGACTGGTCATCCTGCAAGATCGTTCCTTCATCAAGCAGGATTGTGCGATCGCAGAGGCGGGTTATCGCCGGCATATTATGAGAGACGAAAAGCACGGTGCGCCCGCGCCGGCCGACATCCTTCATTCGATCCAGGCACTTTCGCTGGAACCCAGCATCGCCGACGGCCAGCACCTCGTCCACCAGCAGGATCTCCGGCTCAAGATAGGCGGCGACGGCGAACGCCAGACGAACATACATGCCGCTGCTGTACCGCTTAACCGGCGTATCGATGAACTTTCCGACTTCTGAGAAAGCCACGATATCATCGAATTTCCGGGTGATCTCTCCCCGGCTCATGCCGAGGACCGCCCCATTCAGAAAGATATTTTCACGGCCACTAAGCTCAGGATGAAAGCCCGTTCCCACCTCGAGTAAGCTGCCCACGCGACCGTGAAGCTCCACCCGCCCGGTCGTCGGTTCAGTAACCCGCGAGAGGATCTTAAGCAAGGTTGATTTGCCGGCGCCGTTGCGCCCGATGATGCCCACCACTTCGCCCGCGTTGACCTCAAAGTTTACGTCCCGCACCGCCCATATTTTTTTGTCTTCGGAGTTCTTGCGCTTCGCCCCATTGAATGGAGATCGAAACGTGTTGGCCAGCGTTTCACGCAGAGTCGAGTACGCGGACCCGTCGCTCCCGATGCGATACTGCTTTCCCAAGCCCTGTACTTTTATGATCGGCGGCATGACGAAAATCAAACGATGTCGGCAAAATGCCTTTCCATGCGGCGAAATGAATAGGCAGAATAAACCAGGACGACAAAGGTAATGGCAGCTGAGATACCGAGCGACTTCCAGTTGAAATGCTGATTGCCAAACAGCGCGATGCGAAAATTCTCAATTATGCCGGTAAGCGGGTTGAGAGTCAGGACCCACTGCCATTTAGCCGGCAACATACTCACCGGATAAATAATGGGCGATGAGAACATCCAGAGTTGAATCAGAAAAGGAATCGCATAACGAATATCGCGGTACTTCACGTTTAAAGCCGAGAGCCACATGCCAACTCCCAGGGCCAGCAGCGTAGTCAGCAGGATTAAGGGTGGAACCATCAATAGAGCCCAGCTCGGATGGACGCCGTAGTAGATCATCAAACCGATCTGAATCGAGAAGGCCAGCGCCAGATCTACCAGTCCGGCCGCAACCGCTCCTGCCGGGACAATCATCCGGGGAAAATAGATCTTGGTTATCAGGTGTGCGCTGCCCACCAGGCTATTGCCGCTGTTCGTTACTGAATTCGCAAAGAAGGTCCATATCAGCAGGCCCCCATATGCGAAGATTGGATACGGCAGTCCTTCAGATTTGATCCCCGCTAACTTTCCAAATAACAACGTGAAGATCAGCATCGTCAGCAGCGGTTGCAGGATCGCCCAGGTGGCCCCCAGCAAAGTCTGCTTGTAGCGAACTTTGACATCACGCCAGATCAGGAAATAGAGCAGCCCGCGGTAAGCCCACAGGTCGCCGAGACGCAATGGAACCCATGACTTACTGCCCTCGATTATTACTACAGGTGTGTCGGGCGAAGGAAGGCGTTCGTTCCCGCCGGGGTCGTTCTGGTTAGTTTCCGCTGGAACTGATGTGGAGAAAGTTTCGGATGTCACTGCTCAAACTGTTGCTGCGAAGATCAAAATTCCATTCTTTCCGAATGAGTCCGGGCGTCAGCTCATCTCCCCTATTTCTTTCAACGCAAGCAATAAGTGTGGATGCAGTCTAGCAGGAGGCTCTCTTGGAACACAACCTTGGCTCTGCGACGGATTTGCTGCGTCGTATACAGATCGAGCTCTCTCATCCAGGCCGGTCCGTGGATGCACCGGGCGTCGACCTCTTAGCGCCGAGGCGCGCGCAACGCAGCGACTTAACAATCATGATCCAGCACCTGAAACATCCAAATACGTGTTTTTTGGCAGGTTGACAGTATTGCCGTCCCCTCATTAGTGTTAAAGTTCTGCCGCTCAACGGGGGCAAACTACATTAGTCCTGCTTCGGAAACGCTTAACCAGATGATTAGACTCTTTGTTACCGGCGGCGCCGGGTTCATAGGCTCAGCCTTTGTCAGGCTGGCCCTTGCCGAGATCCCGGACGCTGAAATTACTAACTTCGACGCCCTCACCTACGCGGGAAACCCTGACAATCTGGAAGGATTGGACACCCAGCCTTACCATTTCGTCCACGGTGACATTACAGATCGGCGGGCAGTGCTGGCGGCTCTGGGCGAACAGACTGATGCGGTGATCAATTTTGCTGCCGAGTCTCATGTCGACCGAAGCATTGCCTCGGCTGATGAATTTATCAAGACCAACGTCCTCGGAACCCAGGTGCTTCTGGACTGCGCGCGTGAACGCGGCGTGCGGCGCTTTGTGCAGATTTCCACCGACGAGGTTATGGGCAGCTTGCCTGAGACCGACCAGGGATATTTCCGCGAAGATTCTCCGTTTGAACCGAACAGTCCTTATGCAGCTTCCAAGGCTGCCGCCGAACATCTGGTGCGCGCCGCCCATCACACCTTCGGTCTCGACGCAGTGATTACGCGCTGCGGGAATAACTATGGTCCGCGCCAGTTTCCCGAGAAGTTTCTACCGCTGCTATTACTCAACGCGATGAACGACGAACCAATTCCGGTTTATGGAGACGGCCTCAACGTGCGTGATTGGATCTATGTAGAAGATCATTGCCGCGCAATTTTGCGGGTATTGGAGAGCGGCAGAGCCGGAGCAGTTTACAACATTGGAGCGCGGAACCAGCGACGCAACCTCGACGTTGCTGAGAACATCCTGGATACGTTGGGAAAGCCGCACTCGCTGATTCGGTTTGTGAAAGATCGCCCCGGCCACGACCGCCGTTATGCGATTGATCCCTCGCTCATCGAGTCTGAGCTCGACTGGCGACCGCGCGAGACATGGGAGAGCGGTCTGCGGAAAACGATCGAGTGGTACAAAGACAACTCGACCTGGCTGAAGCGAGTAACGGGCGGCGCTTATCGTGAGTATTACGCTCGCCAATACGGCACGGGGGTTAGTGTTCCGTGAAAACACTAGTTACGGGAGCCGGGGGTCTGGTTGGTCGCGCCGTCGCTCAACACTGCACCCGCTCAGGCGATCAGATCGTTGGTCTGGATCACGCTGCATTGGATATTTCTGATGCGCAAGCGGTAAACGCGACGATGGATCGCGAGCGTCCCGGCGTCCTGATCAACTGTGCCGCGTGGACTGATGTGGATGGATGCGAATTGAACCCGGAACGGGCGCAGCTGGCGAATGCTCGCGGACCTGAGTTGCTGGCGCTGGCCTGTCGCCGCGTCGGCGCCTTGCTAATCACGATTTCGACCGATTATGTCTTCGATGGTGAGAAGGACGGTTTTTATACTCAGCGCGATCAGCCCAATCCGCAAAGTGTCTATGCTCTTTCTAAATTGACGGGAGAACAGCGCGCCCAAAATGCCTGGGCCCGGACAATAGTCGTGCGCACCGGGTACATCTTCGGCTCCGGCGGAACAAACTTTCTCAGCACCATGGTGGAACGCGCTCGGCGCGGCGAACACTTAAAGGTGATTAACGATTCGTACGGGACGCCAACCTATGCTCCCGATCTGGCGGACCGTCTGCGAAGGCTGGCGCTGCTCGACCTGCCCGGCACCTATCACGTCGTGAATGCCGGGGACGGCGCCAGTTTTGACGACTTCGCGCGCGTGGCTTTCGAGGCGGCTGGGCTCGACGCTACGCCGATTGAAACGGTTAGTATGGCCACTTTGAAGCGCCCGGCGCCGCGGCCCCGGAATTCCAGGCTCCGCTGCCTGCTTTCGGAGGCCATTGGCTTGCCGGATCTGCCCTCATGGAAGGATGCGGTCCGCAATTTTGTCGGCGGCGGCTCGGCCGTCCTTGCGGCGGACGCTCTGGACACCCATATTTGACTTGCCTGAGAGCGAGCGTCTGCTATTATGGTCGGTCGATCTGCAAGGTGACTAGAAGCGATCGGTTTTAAGATTATGACCCAAGATGAACGTTTGATTCCGGCCAGCCGCGACTTAGATCGAAGTTTGACTGAGTTAGCCCAAACCAAGCCTTACGGCCGGTATGACCGATATTCCGGTGCGCAGACTGAGACAAATCTGCGCGAATACCTTTTTGTAATTCTAAAGCGCAAGTGGCTGATCCTGAGCCTGGTGCTGGTGGTAACATCTTTGGTGACCGTCCAGGCCTATCGGCAGCCATCGATCTACGAAGCTGCCACTACGATCCGCATCGAAGCCAAGCCGCAAAGTCCCTTGTCAAACGGGGGAATAATAATTAACACCGCTCCGGATCCGAGTTTCTGGAACACGCAGCTAAAGCTGTTGGAAAACCCTTCGCTGGCGCGGCAAGTAATTGTGACTCTGAATCTTCAGAAGGATCCCGCGTTTTTGGGAGGGCAGGCCCAAAGCGGCGTCTTTGATTCGTTGAAGAGAATTTTTTCGCATGACAGGCCAGTCACGGCGGCTAAGGTCAAAGGTTCGGATGCCCAGCCGGTAGGCGAAGAGCAGATGAAGGATCGGCAGTTCACTCCGGAGGAGTTGACGGCTCTGGAGCCCTATGAAGACTCAATTACCGGCAATCTAACAGTCGAGCCGGTAGTCGGCACCAGTCTGGTTAACATTCGTTATCGTCACACTAATCCGGAGTTGGCGCAGAAAATCGCCAACACCCTGGCCGATGTCTTCATCACCAATAATCTCGAACGCCAGGAATCCGGCAACAGCAAAGCTGACGTTTTGCTGATGCAGGCGATCGCCAACTATCAGGACAAGGTAAAAAAGGAGAGCGATTCCCGCTTCGCTTTCGCCAGAGATAACGATCTGCCACTTGATAACGCGCCAGGGAGTAATCTGGATCAAGTGCGAGCCCAGACATATAGTCAACAGCTGCTGGCGGCTGAGAACGAGCGACGTAACAAGTTGGCTGCTTATGAAGCAGCCAAGTCGGCTGCCGATCCTTTCTCCAACCCGACCGTTCAGAAGGACGAACGCATTATCGAACTGCGCAAGAAACTGAGCGATTTAAGGGATAAAGAGGCGGCGTTACTTCAAAAATTCACGCCCGAATGGCCGGACGTTAAGCAGGTCCGGGCACAGATCAAGCAAGTGGATGAAGAGCTCGCTCAGGCCCCGAAGGAAGTCCTCTCCTCAATGAAAGCCAGCGCCGACGCAGCGACGAACCAACAAAAGAGTCTCGAGTCTGCGTACCTTAAAGCGCATAACATTACTACCCAACAGACAAAAAACATTGTCCAATTAGCGGCAATGACCCAGGAATTGACGACCGATCAGCAATACCTGAACACCTTGCTGCAAAAGCGGCGCGAGCTAAGCGCAACCAGCGGCACGGGTGGAACAAGTGTCTCGATTTCCAACTACGGCCGTTTGCCGCACGAACCCGTTGGGCCTGCGCGCACTCGTAATATCGTAATCGCACTCGTTCTTGCACTGATGTCAGGCATCGGTGTGGCGTTCCTGCTCGACTTCCTTGACGATACAATTAAGACCGTTGACGACGTCGACCGTTATATCCATCTCCCGGCCCTGGCATTGATTCCCGCCGTGACCAGCGAGAAGCCACGCCTGCGCGGAGGTCCGGCGCCGGCAACGCTTAACAACACAACCGCGCTGGCGATGGTGGGTGATGTGCGTTCACCGGTAGCCGAGGCCTATCGTCATTTGCGCACGTCGTTGTTGCTTTCAT
>JAWWPL010000103.1:0-4562 GCA_033850605.1 Blastocatellia bacterium
CCCGCGCTTTAAGGTCGTTGATGTACTCACGCGCATACGGAGCGTCGCCGACAATCAAAAGTTTGTGCGCCGTACGTACCCGCTTGAAGGCTTCGATCACCAGGTGCGCGTTGTTCTCCGGCTCTAAGCGAGAAACATAGAGCACGTACCGATTCGGCTCGACGCGCCAACGTCTTACCAACGGATCGGGCCGCCGCTCGACCTCAGCGCCGTAAGCAATCATGGTCGATTCAGTCCCATACCGGGCCAGATAGTATTCCTGAATCACGCGCGCGTCGGTAACGGTTTCAGTCGGCAGAATGGTCGCTAATCTCTCAGCCATCAAGTAGTACCTGCGCGCGATCGAGTTCCACTTCTTACGCTTGTGCTCCAGCCCGTCAACGTTCAGCGCCACAGGTGTGCCGGCGAGCCTCAGGATCGCGGCAAACGGGGCGTTGGCCGCATTGCAAATCAGCGCGGCATCATAACGCTTCGGCGCCGCATGCAACGCGGAAAGAAACGTGTGCACGATAGTGTCAAAATATTTGTGCCTGACGGTGGGCAGGACCTTCAACTTAACGCCCTGGAACTCGAGTTCGCGCGGGCTCACATAGTGCGCGCGGCAGTATACGGTGACGTCGTGCCCGCGGGCAGCCAACCTGGTGGAAAGATGTTCGGCGAAGGTTTCGAACCCGCCATAGTTGGCGGGAATTCCCCGAGTGCCGAGAATCGCAATACGCATAGCCAAAAAGGGGCAGACCGGTTTTTAATACTCAGGAGACCTTCGGTCGGCCCTCTTCCTTTTCACAACTTGCTCGTAAACTCCCAAAGTCAGCTGCGCGGTGGTTCGCCAGTTGAATTGTTTTGCTTGGGCAAGACCTTTCGCGCTCAGGGATGCGCGATATTCCGCGTCATCCAGCACATGTGTGAGGGCTGAAACCAGGGCCTGAGTGTCGAAAGGATCAAAGAGCAAACCCGCAACGCCGACAATCTCCGGAAGGCTCGTTCTGTTCCCCGCAATTACCGGCACGCCACACTGCATCGCTTCGACTAACGGCAATCCAAAGCCTTCAAAATATGATGGGTAAACGAAACAGATAGCGCCGCTATATAGTCCGGCGAGATCTCGCTCAGGCACATATCCGGTAAATACGAGATCATTGCCGAGAGCATTTCGCTCCGCAGCCCGAAACGTTTCGTTATCAAGCCAACCGCGCTTCCCCGCCAGGATAAGCTGGGGAAGCTTATCCTCTGGGCGAAGTCCGCGCAAGGATGAATATGCTTCGATTAAACGCACCAGATTCTTCCGTGGTTGAATAGAACAAAGAGAGAGAATGTAATCCTTGCGAATCCCATAACTTTCGCGAACCCTTCTCAGTTCTGTTTCACTTGTGACCGGCAAAAGTTTTGGCGGAGCGGCTTCGTGTGTCACGGTAATCCGGTGCGGCGCAATGCCGTAAGTACGAACAATGTCAGCACGCGAATACTCTGAAACCGTGATGATGTGTGCCGCCCGCCTCGCAGTCTGTCGCACGGTCATCCGCAGTTGCATCCAACTCCGCCGGTTAAAAGTTTCGGGCAAGTGCTCAAAAGCCAGATCGTGAATAGTGTTTACGACCGGGCAGGGAGCGAATGGCGGCGCGGTGTACTGGACATGTAAGACATCGACAGGATGGCGTCGCAACTCGCGGGAAAGCGTCAGTGGGATGCGGACGAGCGGCGTGTGCGGCAGGGTCTGCTTGACGGTGAAGTTGGGCCAGCGATTATCAAACCGCTCGATTGCCGCCCGTTTGGTTACAAAGAGAGTGTAATGATTAGTCTGATCGATTTCGGCAAGGGCCTCGATCAGGTTCACCGCGTAACTTTCATTGCCGCCCAGTTGAGATCCGACGGAATGAGCATCGATTGCGATACGTAAAATCGCTGCCGCTCCAATTCAGGTGAGAAAGCGCGTGCTTAGTAGCACAGACTTCAGTCTGTGATCTTGATGCCTGAATTCACAGACTAAAGTCTGTGCCACCCAGTTATTCTTCCCTGGCCCCGGACTCTCGGGCTTTGGCTGCCGCGGCGACAGCTGCGGTTGAACGCGTATCCCGCTCGCGGATGCGGGCAGCTTTACCGCGCAGAGCCCGCAAATAATAAAGTTTTGCCCGGCGCACGTGGCCTCTTTTCACCACGTCGATGTGATCGACGATGGTCGCATGCAGCGGAAAGATTCGTTCGACGCCGATGCCAAAGCTGGTCTTTCGCACAGTGATGGTTTCGCGTACGCCACCGTGTTTGCGGGCGATTACCACGCCTTCGAAAGCCTGCAAGCGCTCTTTGGTTTCAGATTCCTTAATCCGCACGTGCACGCGAACGGTATCGCCCGGTTGAAAGTCCGGGACGTTGGTTTTTAATTGCGACTTATCGACACTGTCTAAGCGATTCATGACTTAACTCCATTTCCAATTTCCGATTGCCAATTTCCGATTTACTCGCGCTCAAATCGCCGGGCCTTTGTAATCGGCAATCGGCAATTGGAAATCGGCAATTACTCTAAAAGATCCGGCCGGTTACGCTTTGTCTTATTCAACGAAGCTTCGCGACGCCAGCGTGCGATCTCGGCATGATTGCCATTCAGTAATACTTCCGGGGCGCGCATCCCTTCAAACTCCGGCGGCCGCGTATAGTGCGGGTAATCGAGCATGCCGTCCGAGAAAGATTCAGTTGTCGCGGAGGTCGCACTGCCCAACGCTCCGGGCAACAAACGCACCGTCGCGTCGATCATCACGAGCGCGGCTGGCTCTCCTCCGGAAAGAACGTAATCGCCGATCGAGATTTCATCAGTCACCAAGGCTTCGGCGACTCGCTCGTCAACGCCTTCGTAGCGGCCGCAAATCAAAACCAGCTGGTCGCAGTTGGCGAACTCCGCGGCTATAGCCTGGGTAAAGCAGCGTCCCTGCGGCGAAAGCAATACCACACGCTTTCCGGCTGCAACGCTTTCGCGGCGGCCGGCGCCAACCAGCGAGGCCACTGCTGCAAAGATCGGTTCAGGCTTTAAGACCATCCCGTCACCACCACCAAAGGGCCGATCGTCGACCATGTGATGCTTGTCGGTGGTCCAGGCTCGTAAATCGTGCGCCCGAATATCTACCAGGCCCGCCGCCCGGGCTCTACGGACAATTCCATAATCAAACACTTCGCGAAAGTAATCCGGGAAGATCGTAATGATATCGACGTGAAGCATTGTTTGAGATCTCAAATTTCAAATCTTAAATCGCTTCACTGCGACGTCGTCTAACCACTCCCGCCTCCCCTTCACCGCCCCGTCGCCTGCGACGGGAAAACCGATCTCAAATTTCAAATTAGAAATCTCAAAATTAGAGATCCAAAAGTCCCTCGGGCGGATCGACCCGAATGAGTTTGCCTTCGATATCAACCTCGACACAGATGTCGTGCGCCATCGGAATCAGGAACTCCCGTCCTGCATCCCCCGCGACCACCAGGATTTCGACTCCACCCGTATGCATCACCTCGCGAACCTGGCCAATCACTTTTCCGTCCAAAGCCTCGACGCGACAGTCAGCGAGCTCCCATTCGTAGAAGTGATCCGCGGGTAGCTCGATTCGCTCGCTCGCCGGAACCGCCAGTTGATAGCCGGCGAGATCCTGGGCCGCATCGATCGAATCGTAGCCCGTGAACTTGAAAACAATTCGATTTCCGTGGAACCAATGCTCTTCAATTTGCAAAGATCGGCTGCTGCCGTCGGGCGCGATCGCCACTACCTGCTCAAGGCCCTCGAACCGTTCGGGAAAATCCGTATAAAGATCGGCAATCACTTCACCGCGCAGGCCCCTCGTCCTGGCCACGCGCGCGACGACTACCAGATCATCGGGCACGTCATTCAACGACGTCGAGCACGAACCGGCGATGTTGTTTCAAACCCGCGGCGTAAACCAGTGAGCGCAAGGCCCTCACCGTTCGGCCCTGTTTTCCGATTACCTTGCCCATATCACTCTGGGCTACGCGCACCTCGATACGAGTAGTCCCATCGCGCTCAATTTCGCGGACGTCAACCGCATCCGTCTCATCGACGAGAGCTTTCACGATCATTTCGACGGTGTCGCGCATAAATGTAAGAATCGTCGTTTAGACGCGGCACTTGGGCCGCGATCATCAGAGGCGGACAAGTCCGCCTGCTAAACGTTAGGAAGCTAGGCTGCCGCCTCTTCCGTAGCGGCGGCGCTTTCGGCTTTCGCTGCCTGCTTGATCAACTGGCGCACAGTGTCGGTCGGTTGCGCGCCTTTCTCGATCCAGTAACGAACGCGCGCGGCCTTGAGCTTAATTTCTGCCGGCTCGCGTGTAGGGTCGTAGGTCCCGACGTTTTCCAGGAACGCGCCGTCGCGCTTTGACTGCTTTTCCTTGACCACGATCCGGTACGAAGGTCTCTTCTTCGCTCCCATGCGCATTAATCTAATAGCTAACAATTTCTTTTCCTCCAGCTAATTCGGCGAGCTGTTGGCCCACCTCTAGAACTTCAATCTTATTGAGCGAACGACTTAGCGTCGCTTCTTCTTTTTCTTTTTCTTTCTGCGCGACGG